>CAIQOO010000049.1 GCA_903873485.1 uncultured beta proteobacterium
AGTGACCTCACCGTAGCACCCGCTGAACCGCCGGGCGTTTTGGTCGAGAGGAAGAGGGAGATGAAACAAAATTGACTCAATTACACTTTGATACGGGGATCTCTTAATTAACTTCTATATTAATGGAACGATCTACTAGTGAATACTCCAGCGCGCTGTAGGATGCCCCGAGCCTGGCTTTGCCCAATTGCATCTGGTAGGCACCAATCACGTAGGTCAGCCCGGGTCCCGACGTCACGGCGCGCAGCATGGCGGTGTCGCCATGCCCCGTCAATTCATTGAAGTTGACCGTCGCCCCGATGCGATTGGCACCGGTGTAACGGTTGCCCGCATTGTCAGCATCGATACTGCCGGTGACGCTGCGCCCTGGCATCATGTCAACCAACAGATCAGATACGCCCAGGGAGTCGCCTGGCACAAGAGTTGATTTGACGGTGACGCCAGGAAGGTCGGAGAGCAGCAGCAGCCGGTTTTCGAGTGGCTCCGTCGTGATTGCGTCCCCGCTATTCAGACCACTCAGCAAGTCATTGGCAAGATCACTTGAAACATTCGAGGTGTTGTTCAACGTGACCTTGCCGTATTTGCCATCCATCACCGCAATCGTCACGCTGCCATCTTTGATCTCTTGGGCAGGCAAGTAGGCTTGGGCGACGAAATAGCCGTTGCGGTGGTAGTGATCGGCGATGCGTGCTGTCATTTGCCGCAAGGCCAGGAGCGTTAGCGCGCTACCGGGGATGAACCCGGTTACTGCCAGCAACTCGGCTTCGGAGTATGCGATCGCGCCGGTGATCCGCAGGCTCCTGACAACGATGGTGGCCGTGTCCTGCCCCGGCGTGACCGCTGGACTCGCCCGCTGGACTTCAAATCTTGGCGTCGCTTCAAGCGGTGGCGGGGCTGGCGGAATCTGCTGCAGCAGGGTGCTAGCCGATGGAGGCTGCTGGGCAAAGCCGGGAGTCAACTGGGCCAGGCAGGCCTGACTCAAGGCCAGCAGCGCGAACGAGGAAAGCATTTTTTTGGACATGGCATCTTTCGGGGGGAACCCGCAATCGGGGTTCTTGGCTCGTATGATGCTTGCCAGGGACATCAGGTGTCTGTTCGCTTGCACACACAGAGACACCAGTTTCTCCAGGGACGTCACCGCTTACACTAAACATCACCGCTTACACTGAACCATGGCGACTCGTTGAAGCCACCCCATCTCCCACCGTCTTCAGGCTTTATGACTATTTTCGTGAGCGTTGCCTCCTATTGCGACCCGGTTCTGCCATTCACGCTGCAGCAGGCCGTGCGGCAGGCGCTCTGCCCTGAGGCGCTGCACTTCGCCGTGATCGACCAAAGTCCAGCGGGGGGGCCTGCGCTGGACGAGAAAGCACTGGTGCCCGCGCGCCTGAGCGTTGTCCACATTGACCCCCTGCAAGCGAGAGGCCCTTGCTGGGCGCGCTCGCTGGCCATGTCGCTGTATGCAGGCGAAGACTGGTACTTCCAGATCGATTCGCACATGGACTTTGACACCCACTGGGACGAACGTCTGATAAACCAGGCTCGGTCCCTGCAATCTGTGCGGAACGGATTCGTGATTTCCTCCTACCCCAATGCGTTCGAGTTTCAGGATGGCAAGCCGGTGCGTAAAGCCGCCACCGCGAAGGTGCTGGCCCATGTGGTCACAGCCGGCGCTCAGTTCGCAGCAGAACATCCGGTTATTGTTTTTGAGGCACACCCATTTGAGAGCGACCAAGCTGTGCGCGGTTTTCATGTTGGCGCGGGCTGTCTGTTTGCCCCGGGCGAAATCGTGCAGCGCTTTCCCTATGATCCCTACCTGTATTTTCATGGCGAAGAGCAGGCGCTGGCGGCGCGCCTCTTTACCCACGGCTGGGATATTTTTCATATGTCGGGCCTGCCGGTAGTCCATTTGTATCGCACCGTGGGCAGTGAAGCGCCAGGTCGCCCCCTGCACTGGGACCCGGCGCAGGATGCGCTGCGCAAGCAGACTTGGTGGACGTTCGAGCAACGCTCACAGGCCCGACTGAAAGCCCTGCTTCAGGAAGGCCAGGATCTGGGCGTGTACGGGCTCGGCACCGTGCGCTCGCTTGCGGACTACGCCGATTTCTGCGGTATTGACTATGCCGCCCGCACGCTCTCGCCAATGGCTTTTCGCGGCCCCTGGCGACCCGCCGACGAGTGAGCAGCCACCTGATCTGGCGCTTTCTGATCAAGTCAATTTTTCGCATACTTGACCTGGACGACGTTCAGGAACTTGATTGGCACCGAGGCGGATGCACCGACGATTGACATTCTGGTGAGCTACATCGACGGGCGCAATGGCAACTACAGCCAGGCAGATTTCATGGCGGTATTGACCGGATTTGGTGTAAATCAAACCCATATTGGCCTGACCGGCTTGCAGCAAACTGGCATTGAGTTCATTTGAAACAAAGACCAGGATGCATCTCCTTTCTTGTCGAAGAATCAGGCAACGCTGATTCAGCGCTTGCGGCAGGCCTGAGCGATGTTCAATCGCTTGAGCACCGGCCAGACTAAGCCCGGGGGTGTCACCAGGCGCAAGCCAGAGGCCGCGACAAAATTTGAAAGTGGCAGGGATGCCGCCCTGTCGCCGATTTGACTGACTTTTCGCTAGCCCGGCGTGAGAAAATGCCGGAGTCAGTGAAACTCATCAAAACAACAGGATTCCCATCATGGAAGCAGAACGTATCAACGCCATTGGCGCACAGCTCGCCGATTTGAGCGCCCGTGCCCTCGATTTACGGGGGTATCTTTGACTTCGATGCCAAGTTTGAGCGTCTGAGAACCGTCAACGCGTCGCTTGAAGACCCGACCGTCTGGAACGACCCGAAGCGCGCCCAGGAGCTGGGCAAAGAAAAAAAAGTCCTCGACGGCGTGGTGATCACGCTGACCGACTTGCAGCGTGACCTGTCGGACAACACCGAATTGTTCGAGATGAGCCGTGATGACAACGACGAAGCCGGTCTGATTCACATTGAAGCTGATGTCGCCCGGCTGGCCGGGATCGTGCAGGATCTGGAATTTCGGCGCATGTTCAACAACCCGGCCGACCCGCTCAACTGTTTTCTCGATATTCAGGCCGGAGCTGGCGGCACCGAAGCCTGCGACTGGGCCAGCATGCTGCTGCGCCAGTACCTGCGCTACGCCGAGCGCAAGGGTTTCAAGACCGAACTCGAAGACGAGACCCCGGGCGACACCGCCGGCATCAAGGGGGCCACCATCAAGATCGAGGGCGAATACGCCTTTGGCCTGTTGCGCACCGAAACCGGGGTGCACCGGCTGGTGCGCAAAAGCCCGTTTGACTCGTCGGGTGGCCGCCACACCAGCTTTGCCAGCGTGTTTGTTTATCCTGAAATTGACGACTCGATCGAAATCGACATCAACCCGGCCGACGTGCGGGTTGACACCTTTCGCGCCAGCGGTGCCGGTGGCCAGCACATCAACAAGACCGACTCAGCCGTGCGCCTGACGCATATTCCGACCAATATTGTGGTGCAGTGCCAGGATGGTCGTAGCCAGCACAGCAACCGGGATGTGGCCTGGAAACGCCTGCGCAGCCGCCTGTACGACTTTGAACTGCGCAAACAGCAAGAAGCCCAGCAGAAGCTCGAAGACACCAAAACCGATGTGGGCTGGGGCCATCAGATTCGCAGCTATGTGCTTGACAACAGCCGCATCAAAGACTTGCGCACCAATTACGAGACATCGGCGACGCAAAAAGTGCTTGATGGCGACCTGGACGCGTTCATTGAAGCCTCTTTGAAGCAGGGTGTCTGATGCCAACCCGTGCCCTGATTTTTGACATGGACGGCACCATGATCGACTCGATGCCCAGCCATGTCCAAAGCTGGGTCAGCTTTATCGACCAACATGGCCTTGCGGTTGACATCCCCGATTTGATGCGGCGCACCACCGGTCGCACCGGTGCCGAATGCATGCGCGAGCTGTTTCAGCGGGACTTGCCGGATCAACAGGCCTGGGCCTTGATCGCCGAAAAAGAAGTGATGTACCGGGAACTGTTTGCGCCCATCTTTGCCGAGGTGGCGGGTTTCAAGGCATTTGCCCGGCGCACCCTGGACTGCGGCCTCAAGCTGGGCGTGGGCAGCGCCGGGGACCGGCACAACATTGCCTTTGCGCTGGGCCACCTGGGGCTGCCAACGCCGCCGCATGCCATTGTCGGGGGCGATGAAGGCCTGGCCGGCAAGCCCGACCCGGCGATTTTTCTGGAAGTCGCCAGGCGCATGGATGCCAGCGCGCAGGACTGCATTGTGTTTGAAGACTCCCCTTTTGGCATTGAAGCGGCACGGCGCGCCGGCATGTCGGCGGTGGCCATTTGCACCAGCCACAGTGCAGCACAGCTTGCCGGCCCCCATGTGCTGGTGGCAGCCAGCAATTACCTTGAATTGATAACCTCAAATTTTCTGGAGAACCTTGATGTTGCAACTGCCTGATTCAACTGGCCCGGCGACGCTGGTTCGCCGCGCTGACTACACCGCCCCGGCATTCTGGATCGATACGGTTGCCCTGACCTTTGATCTCGATGAAGCCAAAACCCGGGTGCTCAACAAGATGACGCTGCGCCGCAACCCGGATGTGCCGGTGCAAGCCCTTAAGCTCGATGGCGATGCGCTGAATCTGGCGCGCGTGCTGGTTAACGGTGCCGGAACCTCGTTCAAGATCGAGGGCCACCAGTTGGTGCTTGAACACCTGCCCGCTGACGAATCATTTGAACTGGAGATTTTTACCACCTGTGAGCCGGCCAAAAACACCAAGCTGATGGGTTTGTACGTCAGCCGGGAGTCGTTTTTTACCCAGTGCGAGGCCGAAGGCTTTCGCCGCATCACCTATTTTCTGGACCGCCCGGATGTGATGAGCCATTACACCGTGACGCTGCGCGCCGACAAGGCCAAATACCCGGTGCTGTTATCCAATGGCAACCTGGTCGCTCATGGCGATCTGGAAGGCGCTGGCACGCCAGGCCGCCATTTTGCCACCTGGGTTGACCCGCACCGCAAGCCCTGCTACCTGTTTGCGCTGGTGGCAGGCAAACTGGTGTGCCGCGAACAGCGCATCACCTCACGCGCTGGCCGGGACCATTTGTTGCAGATTTATGTACGCCCTGGCGACATGGACAAGACCGAACACGCGATGAATTCGCTGATCAATGCGCTGGTCTGGGATGAAGCCCGCTTTGGCTTGCCGCTGGACCTGGATCGCTTCATGATTGTGGCCACCAGCGACTTCAACATGGGTGCCATGGAAAACAAGGGCCTCAACATCTTCAACACCAAATTTGTGCTGGCCAGCCAGGCCACCGCCACCGATGTCGATTTTTCCAACATCGAGAGCGTGGTCGGTCATGAGTACTTTCACAACTGGACCGGCAACCGCATCACCTGCCGCGACTGGTTTCAGTTGAGCCTGAAAGAAGGCCTGACGGTGTTTCGCGACCAGGAATTCAGCATGGACTTGTGTGCTGACGCATCAGCCCGCGCCGTCAAGCGGATTGAAGACGTGCGGGTGCTGCGCACAGCCCAATTCCCCGAAGATGCCGGCCCGATGGCGCATCCGGTGCGGCCCGACAGCTACATCGAAATCAACAATTTCTACACCGTCACCATCTACGAAAAAGGGGCTGAAGTGGTGCGCATGATGCAAACATTGGTCGGAAGATCAGGTTTTGCCAGGGGCATGACGCTGTATTTCGCCCGCCACGACGGGCAGGCGGTCACCTGCGATGACTTTGCCCAATCGATTGCCGATGCCAACCCGGATTCGGCGCTGGCCCGGTTGTTGCCGCAGTTCAAGCGCTGGTACAGCCAGGCCGGCACACCGCGCGTCAGTGTTGCCAGCCACTATGATGCGGCGGCCAAAACCTGCACGCTGAGCCTGGTTCAAAGCTGTCCGGCCACGCCGGGGCAGGATGTCAAGGAGCCTTTTGTCATCCCGATCAGCATCGGGCTGGTCGGTGCCAGCGGCGCGGCTCTGCCTTTGCAAATCAGCGACAAGGCGGCAGCACCCTGCGGCAGCCACCTGTTCGTCATGACCCAGGCGCAGGAGTCCATCACTTATGAGAATATTCCCGAAGAGCCGGTGCCGTCGATCTTGCGCGGCTTCAGTGCCCCGGTGATGCTGGACTTTGACTACACCGACAGCCAGTTGCTGACCCTGCTTAAGCGCGACCCGGACCCCTTCAACCGCTGGGAAGCAGCACAGCGGCTGGGCCTGCGTTGTGCTATTTCTTCAATAGCTGACAGCGCAGACGGGATAAGGGCTAGACCCCTAAATGATGCTTTTATTCAAGCCATGCGCGAGGTGCTGCGCCATGCCACCCTGGATGCGGCGTTCAAAGACCTGGTGCTGACGCTTCCGGCAGAAACCTACATCGCCGAGCAGCTATCGGCGGTGGACCCGCAGCGCATCCATGCGGTACGCGAAGCCATGCGCGAGCAATTGGCTCAAGACTTGGTGACCGACTGGCAGTGGGCGTTTGAAGCGCACCAGCATAACGGCGGCTACCGGCCCGACACCCACTCCAGTGGCCGACGGGCGCTGGCTGGGCTGGCCCTGAACTATTTGTGTCTGGCCGCCCGCAGCAGCGGCGACACGGTTTGGCCCGGACGGGCCTACCAGCGCTTCAAGGATGCCGACAACATGACCGACCGCTTCAATGCGCTGAGCGCGCTGGTGCACAGCGGACACGCGCTTGCTGCATCGGCGCTGGCACGTTTTCACAACCTGTTCAAGGGCGAAGAGCTGGTGCTCGACAAATGGTTTGCGCTGCAGGCCGGGGCGAACGACCGGGGCGGGCAGGTGCTGCCTGCGGTGCGCCTGTTGATGAAACATCCCGACTTCAATTTGCGCAACCCGAATCGCGCGCGCAGCCTGATCTTCAGCTACTGCAGCGCCAATCCGGGCGCCTTTCACCGCGCCGATGCGGCCGGTTATATGTTCTGGTGCGAGCATGTGCTCGAACTCGATGCCATCAACCCGCAAGTGGCGGCGCGCCTGGCACGCGCGCTGGACCGCTGGCAGAAGCTCGCCGAGCCTTATCGGAGTGCCGCCCGCGAGGCGCTGACCCGTGTCGCCGCCAAATCTGACCTGAGCAATGATGTGCGCGAGGTGGTCAGCCGCGCATTGACCGAATGATTAACCACAGGAGTTCACTATGAAGAAAACTTATCTCACCCGCTACCTAGTCGAGCAGCAACGCTTGAACGGGCACATCTCGCCGGAGCTGCGCCTGATGCTTGAAGTGGTCGCCCGAGCGTGCAAGCGCATCAGCCAGGCCGTCAACAAGGGGGCGTTAGGCGAAGTCATGGGCAGCGCCGACAGTTCCAACGTGCAAGGCGAAGTGCAGAAAAAGCTCGACATCATCGCCAACGAGGTGTTGATCGAAGCCAATGAATGGGGCGGTCACCTGGCAGCCATGGCGAGCGAGGAAATGGAAGGCATCCATGTGGTGCCCAATCGCTACCCGCAAGGCGAATACCTGCTGCTGTTTGATCCGCTCGATGGCTCCAGCAACATCGACGTGAATGTCAGCATTGGCACCATTTTCAGCGTGCTGGTCAAGCCCGAAGGTGCTGGTGTGTCGGAACAGGACTTTTTGCAAGCCGGCACCAGACAAGTTGCTGCCGGCTACTGCGTCTATGGACCTCAAACCACCCTGGTGATGACGGTAGGCGACGGTGTGGTGGTGTTCACCCTGGACCGCGAACAAGGCTCGTTTGTGCTGACGCAGGAACACCTCAGAATTCCCGAGGACACCAAGGAATTTGCCATCAACATGAGCAACCAGCGCCACTGGGCGGCACCAGTGAAGCGCTATATTGACGAGTGCCTGCAAGGCCGCGACGGTCCGCGCGGCAAAGACTTCAACATGCGCTGGGTGGGCAGCATGGTGGCCGATGTGCACCGCATTTTGAGCCGTGGCGGCGTTTTCTTGTACCCCTGGGACAACCGCGAACCCGAAAAGCCGGGCAAGCTGCGTTTGATGTACGAGGCCAACCCGATGAGTTGGCTGGTAGAGCAGGCCGGTGGTGTCGCCACCGACGGCAAACGGCGCATTCTTGACATTGATCCGACCAGCCTGCATGCGCGGGTCAGTGTGTTCATGGGTTCCAAAAACGAAGTTGACCGCATCACCGGCTACCACACCCAGGCCTGAAACGCAGCCTGCCCGGCTGGCTATAATGCCTGCATTACCAAGCCGGTGTAGCTCAGTCGGTAGAGCAGCTCATTCGTAATGAGAAGGTCGGGTGTTCGATTCATCTCTCCGGCACCAATAAAACACTTGCAAATCAACAAGTTACAGCAATTAACCCGCTACATTAAAAATAGCGGTTTTGCTTTTTTTAGCTCCATGTAGCCACCATGTAGCCATCAGTACAGGGTTTCGTACCAAATCCATGCGCCAGTCGGGTGGTTATCTGTGCTGGCGCTATCGGGCAGGTGGTCACGAATCTGTTTTCGTTACCAGCCCGGCCATGCACTTGCGGGTTTCGTTACTGTTGCGAAAAGCTAACCGGGTTTTCTGTGCTTGGGGTCTGGCAGGTCAACCAGCTAAAAATTCAGCCGATTGACGGCAAAGCTGCTGTTACCGCGTAGCACTCACATGAAGATTCAGGCCAGCAAGGGGGTAGTGACGTGCTACCCCATAAAAGGGGCAGGTCGAACCTGGTGAACACCGCTTCGGGCATTTATGGGATTTGCCCACAATTGCCGGGTGCGTCCACATTTGGGCAGGTGCCACCCAAAATCAGGGCATGGGTGTCGCCTTGGCACTGGCCCAAACAATCGGGTCAGCAAGGGCACCGTTCATCTACGCCAGAAACAAAGAAACCCTCGAACAAGCGAGGGCTTCGGCTGCGGCGGCTCCGGGCCTAATTCCCTTGCACCGTGACTCCATCAGCATGGAAAGTGTAGCACTAGCCAGTGCGCGACTTCCTTTAATTCTGGCAGTGTCAGCAAGGGGATGGTGTTTTGCTACCCCCTTTTGTTAGGAAGGCCACTAGCCGGTCGG
This sequence comes from uncultured beta proteobacterium, assembly GCA_903873485.1. Lineage (GTDB taxonomy): Bacteria > Pseudomonadota > Gammaproteobacteria > Burkholderiales > Burkholderiaceae_C > Rhodoferax. The sequence goes on from CAIQOO010000049.1 coordinate 9,047, forward strand.
TGTGCAGATTTGCACATTGGTCGGTGTGTGGCTGGCACACATCGCCCACTGACAACTGCCCGAGGCTTTGGGGCAGTCTGCCGGTGCCGGTCACCAGCAACTGCGGGGGTATTATTCGCCTGCGCCGGGCGGCGGATTGGACGTGGCTTCACTGTCACGCTGGAATTGACCAGACACAACAGGTTCTTGTCCTACTACCCCGGCATCTTCACCAGCAGCAAGGCGACGTTCAGCCGTAGCCAGTGCGTGAGTGTCAGCCGTGGCTGCATTGCGGCCTGCGAAGCTTTCAAGCGTATTGTTTGCTTTTCTGTAGCCAGCAAGGTTCTTTTCGGTTAGAATTTTTCTGCGGTCGGTGTTCAAGCTAGGCAGGCGGGGTAATTGCAGCCCCGAACGTCCTAGAAGTTCACTGGCCTTTTTCGTGTTGGCATACCATTCCATCCGCCTGATTTATAGCGCCAAATGGGATGCCGCCTGTAGTCTTTGGCGCTGTAAAGAAATTAACATCTCAACTTTTTGGCCTTTTCTATAGGCAAAGACAACCAGTACTTGATACCTTTATTTATTTACGGCGCCTTTGTGGGGGTGGATTTCAAATCCAATCCTCCGCGACTTCAAATCTGAATGTCCCGCATCAGGACATTGGCCAGCGCCAGCAATGAGGTGCTGAATCGACACCCCATAAAAGGCGAGCATTCGGCCCGTATCTGCCCGGCCCACACCGAAAACCTGACTTTCTCAAGGATTGGCGTACCTGTTGGGTTTCGCTTGCTTTCCGCCTTGCAAGCAAGTGCCACCAAAAATCTGGGTAGCACCATGCCAGCTAGAGCATTTGGCCCGCAACTACGCAGAACCAGCGTAGTCCCTGCCTAGGCTGGTTTCGCTGGCAGTGCCACGCAAAAACCGCGTAGCACCCTACCAGCCCGGCCAGTGTGTCCCTCCGGTGAGCCTGCATGAAATAGTTTGATGATTTCGCTACTGTCAGGAGCATGTTCAACGAAACGGAGTGCAACTGATGAGAGCGATGGAAATGGCTGGTATTGGCGAAGGTGGCGCGGTGTGTCTGAAGGATG
>CAIQOO010000050.1 GCA_903873485.1 uncultured beta proteobacterium
CCGGTGCGCACCGAGCGTTCATCGACCATGGTTGGCACCGGTTTGCTGGTATCACGGTCGGTAAAGAAAGGCTTGGCGACGGTTTGCGCTGCATCAAACGGCTTTTCCCACGGGCTTTTGAAATAGATGGCATTGGTAACCACCAGCTTGGTGTTGGGGGTGATAGAGCCTTCTGGCATCAAATCGGGTATGCGCTTGCCTGTTTTGTCTGAGACCCAGGCGTTGATGGCCTGGCGTGCGTCTGCCGCCTTGGAAAACTGGAGCACCGCACCGTCGGCCTTGAAACGTTTGGCCACGGTTGCCGCGTAGCTTGGGGGTACGCTGGGCACCACGCCCTGATCCATCCATACCCGGTTGGCCATGATGAAAGCACCTGTGCGCGAGCCGGTCTGGCTCAGGCGGGAGAGCAGGTTGGGCAACTCGCTGGTGAATGCGCGTTTTTGCAAACGTGGCGTGGTACCCAGCAACAAGGCACCGATTTCACGCGCACCAGCATCGGACGTGCCGGCATGCACCATGCCCAAGGCGGAGGCCACAGACACCGAAGACACCACCGAGTTGACCTGTGCATTGCCTGTGCCGGCACTTTGCCCCTGCATCAAGTCCAGCGCCAGATCAGCCAGCGCAGCAGAGATGGTGGTGCTGTCTTGCTCGGTTGCGTCTGGCTGGCGCGGTGCGGGCGGTGGTGGTACCGGGGGCTGAACGAGCACAATGGTTTTCTTGTCATCTTTAGTGGCTGGTGTCAATGTCGGCTCCGTCGCTTTTTTGGGATCGACAGGCACGGCTTGTGTTTGTGCAGGCGCGGCTGCAGATGCAGGTGTCGGCATGGCTGTCTGCGCCAGGCATGACAGAGAGGCTGCCACCAGCCAGGTGGCAGCCGCCAGTTGTTTCAAGGCAAAGGGTGGCTGCAAGCCGGACAGGCTTGGTTTGAATCGATCGTTCGTCATGGCTAGCTTTCGTTTAGTTGATTTCGCGGATAGACACCACAGCGCTGGTTCCGTAACGGGTCACACCACCCGGTTTTGCCGCGCTGCCCGTGTTGGCTTCAAGCTGCAGGTCTTTCATGCCATTGTCATCGGCCTCGACTTCGCCAAAGACGGCATTTGGGTCCATTTCTTTGGCAAAGTCTTTGGCGATGGGCGAGATGTACGCCATCAGGGAACTGGTGCCTGCTGGCCCGCCGGCTCGTATTCTCCAGTTATCGCCCGGCAAACGTCGCGCCGAACCGGCATTCAGGTAATTGTTCTTGTCGAACTTGTTGGGGTAAAGCAAGGTGAAAGCCCTCTTGCTTGATCCGACCTGAAAGACATAGAGGTAACCGGCTTTGTTGGTGTTGACGGTAAAGTCAAGGTAGTCTTGCTTAATGCGCAAAGTGCTGTTGGCCGGTGTCAGCGAAACGCGGTAGGACGGGTCGGATCTGGCAGCGATGTCGTGCAGCGCGCGCGCCGGGTCAACCCGCTGCACATCGCCATTGGCAACCGGACGGGCAAAGCTCATGGGCAACTGGCTGTTCAAATGGGCGGTGATGGTCTGCTGCTTGTTGGTGTTGCTTTTCATCCAGCGTTTCGCGCAAGTCGCCAACTCTTCACCGGTGATCATGCCGCTGCGGTCGGTGTCGGTGGCGGGGTCTTTCATGCAGGCAGACCAGGCCAGGGTGGCCAGGCTGCCCCTGGAGGACGGATACGCCACTTCGTTGTCGGCCGAAGCGGCCAGATAAAAGATATTTGCCCCGCCATCTTTCCCTGCGATTTCAAGATCGCGCGACATCTTGTTGACTGCCTGGCCGCAAACATAGCCAGCATCGGAGGCCGAGCCGGATTTGATCTCGCCTTGGTAGGCCTTGGTCTGTTCCTCATTTCCGTCGATGCTCTTGGAGGATGCGCCGCCCGAATAACAAGAGTCGTTAAACATGACCACCTGGCTGGCTTTGCTTGCCAGGTTTTCCAAATCGGAACGTAAGGCGGCATCGTAGTAAAGGGCTGGTTCGTGGGTGACCAGCGCCTCGGTGCAACCCGAACCACCGGATTTGTTGGTCTGGTGGCCGTGGCCGGAGTAGTAGAGGAAGACTTTATCGTCTTTTTTAATGCGACTGGTCAGACCTTGCACTGCACCTCGCATGCCTGCGAGCGTGAGCTGGCTGTTTTTGAACTCCCTGATATTCTGGCGCGGCACCCCCATCAACTCTGCTATTTCTTTGGCATACCTGGCATCTAGGTCGATGCCATCAAGATTGTTGCGTGGATCGGCGTATTCACCAATCCACATGATGATGGCATGGTTCTCTGCCTGCACGGCAGCGCTGCCGAGCAGGCCCAGGCAGGAAAGTGTTGCGGCGGCGGCAATATGGTGGAAGTTGGAGCTTGGTTTTTTCATGGTTGGTGCCTTCTAATGGAAAATCAAAGTGTTAATTGACAAAGCAGATACGCGGCTTGCCCGGCGGGGGCATCGGGCTATAAGGTGTGACATTGGCATGCAGCAGGTTCCTGTTGGGGGTTGAAGATTTGGAAAATCACTTGGTAAAACAATCTTGGTAAAACAATAAACGTTGTTTTACAAAAATTGTCAGAAAAAAACGCGGTCGCTGCGCAACATTCAGAAATGCACTGGGGGCAAGCCCCCAGACCCCCAATTGCCGAACTGCCAGACAGCCAGACATCCAAAAGAGGTAAAGAAGACAAGATTCAAGGGGTAAGAAGAGTCCTGGCAAGACGGAAACCG
>CAIQOO010000051.1 GCA_903873485.1 uncultured beta proteobacterium
CGTCAGAGTGCCGTTGTACTTGCCCAGACGTTCCACCACCCAGGCGTGCTGCTGCGGCACCACCTTGACCGCGCGGGTGACAAAGATGACGGCAATAACGAACAAAACAATGGCAATTTCCATGATGAAGCCTCCGGCAGTTAAAAAGTATGGGTCTGTTTGAGAATCAGTCGGCTGCCGATGACTTCGGCAATGGTGTAGTTGCCGCTGTCGGCGGTTTCGCCAGCGGCCAATTCGGCGGTCCACTGCGCGCCACGGTACTTGACGCTGCAGGTGCCGTCCTCACGCCAGAACGTCACATGGACAGTGGCGCCGATGTCCATGTTGACATCGTGATTCGACTGGGCTGGTGCCGTGGGCGGACTGGATTTTTTGTAAAAGTACCAGGCCACCACCGAGCCGCCGCCAACCGCAGCCGCGATCACCCACTGCCACTTGGTTTCCAGCCCGGCATGGGCCGACAGCGCGGCTGCCACCAGTCCGGTTGACAGCATCAGCAAGTAAAACGTGCCAGTAATCAGTTCGACCGCAATCAGCCCGCCTGCGGCCAGCCACCAAAGTGTTGAATCAGCCATCCGTATTCCCAATGTGTTGCAACAGCATCATTTTCAACCGAAAGCAGCATCGGGAAAGTGATCAAACGGGTTTAGTCCTTACACTTCGCGCCAATTTGTTTGATTTGCTAGCTGTCGCTGGAGCCTGCCATGAAATTTCGCTTTCCCATTGTCATTATTGACGAAGATTTTCGTTCTGAAAACACCTCCGGTCTGGGCATTCGTGCACTGGCGCAGGCCATCGAATCCGAAGGTTTTGAGGTGCTCGGGGTGACCAGCTATGGCGACTTGAGCCAGTTTGCCCAGCAGCAAAGCCGTGCCAGTGCCTTTATCTTGTCGATTGACGATGAAGAATTTACGCCGGGGCCGGATCTGGACCCGGCGGTCTTGAACCTGCGCCATTTCATCGAAGAAGTGCGGCGCAAAAATCTTGATGTGCCGATCTATATTTATGGCGAGACCAAAACCTCGCGCCATTTGCCCAACGACATCCTGCGTGAACTGCATGGATTCATCCACATGTTTGAAGATACGCCCGAGTTTGTCGCGCGGCACATCATCCGCGAGGCCAAAAGTTACCTCGAAGGCGTGCAGCCGCCGTTTTTCAAGGCCTTGCTCGACTATGCCGAAGACGGCTCCTATTCCTGGCATTGCCCTGGGCATTCGGGCGGTGTGGCTTTTCTGAAAAGCCCGGTCGGCCAGATGTACCACCAGTTTTATGGCGAAAACATGCTGCGCGCCGATGTTTGCAATGCGGTGGAAGAACTCGGGCAATTGCTCGATCACGATGGTGCGATTGGCAAAAGCGAGCGCAATGCGGCACGTATCTTCAATGCCGACCACTGTTTTTTTGTCACCAACGGCACCAGCACCAGCAACAAGATGGTCTGGCATCACACCGTGGCCCCCAACGATGTGGTGGTGGTGGATCGCAATTGCCACAAGTCAATATTGCACGCGATCATCATGACCGGCTCGATTCCGGTATTTCTCAAGCCCACGCGCAACCACTTTGGCATCATTGGTCCCATCCCGAAACACGAGTTTGAGCCTGCCGCCATCAAGGCCAAGATCGCCGCCAACCCGCTGGTCAATCGGCACCTGCCGGACCTCGATGCCAGCCACATCAAGCCGCGGGTGCTGACGCTGACCCAGTCCACCTACGACGGTGTGCTGTACAACACCCAAATCGTCAAAACCATGCTCGACGGCTATGTGGAAAACATCCATTTTGACGAGGCCTGGCTGCCGCACGCGGCGTTTCATCCGTTCTATGGCTCGTACCACGCCATGGGCAAGCGTCGCCCGCGCCCGAAACACGCCGTGGTCTATGCCACCCAATCGATTCACAAGCTGTTGGCAGGCATCAGCCAGGCCAGTCATGTGCTGGTGCAGGATTCACAAACCGTTAAGCTTGATAAACATTTGTTCAACGAAGCCTACTTGATGCACACCAGCACCAGCCCGCAATACAGCATCATTGCCAGTTGCGATGTGGCTGCTGCCATGATGGAGCCGCCCGGTGGCACCGCGCTGGTCGAAGAGAGCATTGCCGAGGCGCTCGATTTCAGGCGCGCCATGCGCAAGATCGATCAGGAATATGGCGACGACTGGTGGTTCAAGGTGTGGGGCCCCGACAAGCTGGCCGACGAAGGCATTGGCCGGGCCGACGACTGGATCATCAAGGGCGAGTCGCGCAGCAACAAGTCTGGCGTCAACTGGCACGGATTTGGCAAGATGGCCACCGGCTTCAATATGCTCGATCCAATCAAATCGACCATCGTGACACCCGGCATGGACCTGGAGGGCAAGTTTGCCAAGACTGGCATTCCGGCCTCGGTGGTGACCAAGTTTTTGGCCGAACATGGCGTGGTGGTTGAAAAAACCGGGCTTTACAGTTTTTTCATCATGTTCACCATCGGCATCACCAAAGGCCGCTGGAACAGCATGCTGACCGCGCTGCAGCAGTTCAAGGACGATTACGCCAAAAACCAGCCGATGTGGCGCATCCTGCCCGAGTTTTGCCAGAAACACCCCAAGTACGAAAACATGGGGCTGGCCGACCTGTGCCAGCATGTGCACCAGCTTTACGCCAAATACGACATAGCGCGGCTCACCACCGACATGTATTTGAGCGACTTGGCACCTGCCATGAAGCCCAGCGATGCCTTTGCCCAGATTGCACTGCACAAGACCGAGCGGGTAGAAATTGACGCACTTGAAGGCCGCATCACCGTCGGCCTGGTGACACCGTATCCGCCGGGCATTCCGTTGCTGATTCCGGGCGAGGTGTTCAATAAAAAGATTGTTGATTACCTGAAGTTTTCACGCGAGTTCAACGCCCAGTGTCCGGGTTTTGAGACCGACATCCACGGGCTGGTGGAGGAAGTTGCTTCAGACGGCCAGATTCACTATTTTGCCGATTGCGTGAAGCCCTGAGTTTCTATCTCAAATAGCTATGATTAATATAGCTATCAGCGCTTGCTGCATAAGGGCTGGAGCCTGATTTGACTAAGATCCGTTGGTTTCCACCACGGCCACGGCGGTCTGGCTGACGCCACAATCGACATAGGATATTTGCCCGGTCATGCCAGAAGCCAGATCACTGAGCAGAAAAGCCGCGACATTGCCGACCTCGTCAATCGTCACATTGCGCTTGAGCGGCGAGGCGGCGGCCGAAATGCCCAGCAGCTTGCCAAAGTCTTTGATGCCACTGGCCGCCAGCGTCTTGATGGCACCGGCGCTTAAGCCATTGACGCGGATGCCGCGACCGCCAACCGCATCAGCCAGGTAACGTACCGAAGACTCCAGCGATGCCTTGGCCAGCCCCATGGTGTTGTAGCTGGGCACCACCCGCACGCCGCCCAGATAAGTCAGGGTCAACAGGGCTGCGGTGCTGTTCAGATAGGGCAGGGCAGCTTTGGCCATGGCCGGAAAGCTGTAGGCGCTGATGTCGTGGGCAATGCGAAAATTTTCACGCGTCAGGCCATCGAGAAAATTGCCGGCAATGCACTCGCGCGGGGCAAACCCGATGCTGTGGACAAAGCCATCAAACTTGGGCCAATGCACAGCCAGGTCGGTGAACAGTTTTTCTATCTGCGCATCGTCACCCACATCGCAGTCAAAAATCAGTTTTGAGTTGAAATCAGCCGCAAATTCAGTGATGCGGTCTTTGAAACGCTCGCCCACATAGCTGAAAGCCAGCTCGGCACCCTGCGCATGGCAGGCTTTGGCGATGCCGTAAGCGATGGAGCGGGTGGATAACACGCCGGTGATCAATAATTTTTTGCCTGTCAGGAATCCCATTTCGACCTCTTCAATTTTTGTGGCTGCTGGTAAACCACTGCGTTAAAGCCTTAAGCCATCAGGATGAAACAGCAGTGACAGTTCAAGCAGAATTGTCGCACGCGTTTTCGGCTGCAAGACAACGCATGGCAGTGTCCCACCAATCCAATCAATGGTTGAAGTGGCAGGCAGCGGATTCGTGGACAATGCGTGCCGCAACGCCAAGGCTGTGTCTGGGGTGTGCCAGTCACCCTCTGGTATGAAAATTGCGCTGGTTTTTGGTAGGAAAACACAGAAAGGATTTCTTGTGCGAGTTGAAATGGTTCGTTTGATTGGTATTGTTGCCTGTGCAGCGGGTTTGCTGTTCTCTTTTTCACCCGGCTCGGTTCAGGCCCAATCGGCTGCACCTGCGGCAATTCAGGCGGTTTCGCAAGCGCAGCCGGCAGTTGCTGTTGCCGCCGCCAAGACCGAAACTGCCGAGAACCCTTACGGTATTGAATCCTTGTGGAAAACCTCGGATGCCGTGGCAAAAACGGTTCTGCTGCTGCTGCTGGTGATGAGTGTAAGCAGTTGGTATGTCACCGTTGTCAAATTGCTGGAGCAATCCAAAATGTCCCGGCAGGCGCGGGCAGCCGCCAAAGACTTCTGGCCGGCTGGCACGATCGAGCAGGGTGCCCTGGCGCTCGAAGCCAACAGCCCCTACCGTTTCATTGCCGACGCCGGCACCAACGCCCTCAAGAAACACGATGGCTTGATGGGTCACATCCCGCTTAACGACTGGGTCTCCATGAGCATTGCGCGTGCCGTGGATCGTATTCAGAGCAACACCCAGGGCGGCCTGGCGGTATTGGCCACGGTGGGTTCCATTTCTCCCTTCGTGGGTTTGTTTGGAACTGTCTGGGGTATTTACCATGCCCTCACGGCCATTGGCATTTCCGGTCAGGCATCCATTGACAAAGTCGCAGGGCCGGTTGGCGAGGCGTTGATCATGACCGCCATTGGCTTGGCGGTGGCGGTGCCGGCAGTACTCGCCTATAACTGGCTGGTACGCCGAAACAAAGGGGTCATGGACGATGTACGCGCCTTTAGCCAGGATTTGCATTCTGTCGTTCTGGGTGCCGTCAACAAGGGCTGAATCGCGTTGATCTGCAGGGTCATGTTTCTGAAAGAAATGGCACTGCAACTTGTCGCGCCTCAGCCTCAATTCAACTACCTGGGAATTTGCTATGTCCATGAACATCGGATCGCATGACGATGGGGAAGATGCCGTGATGTCGGCCATCAACACCACGCCCCTGGTGGACGTGATGCTGGTGCTGCTGATCATTTTTTTGATCACCATCCCGGTCGTGACCACCTCGATCCCGGTGGCGTTGCCAAAAGAGCGCATCGAGGTGCGGGAAAGCAAACCCGAAAATGTGATTATTTCAGTCGATCAGACTGGCGGCATCTTTTACTACGATGCGCGCGTCAGATCAGTTGATGCGCTGGTTGAACGACTCAAAAAAGTCGCGGTTGCCAAGCCGCAACCCGAAGTGCAGGTGCGTGGTGACCTGGGCGCGCAATATGAGGGGGTTGGCAAGGTGCTGCTGGCCTGCCAGCGCGCCGGCATTGTCAAAGTGGCTTTTATTACCGAACCGCCCCCGCTGGGTGGCTAACCGTCAAAGGCGAACTTCATGTCAATGAACCTGGGAAATTCGAGTGCTTCCGGTGAACCGGAAGTGATGATGGACATCAACACCACGCCGCTGATCGACGTGATGCTGGTTTTGCTGGTGATGCTGATCATCACCATTCCAATCCAGTTGCATTCGGTGACGCTGGAAATGCCGGTCGGGGCGCCGCCTGCCAACTTGATCAAGCCGGAAAAAATCCAGATTGACATTGATGACAAGAACACCGTCTATTGGCAGGGTCTGCCGGTAAGCGGCACCGAGTTGGATGCCAAGATGGCGTTGGTGGCGCAGCAAAATCCCCAGCCTGAAGTGCATATTCGGCCCAACAAAAGCTCCCGTTATGCGGTTTTTGCCAATGTGCTGTCAAGCAGCCGCCGCATTGGCCTGAACAAGATCGCGGTGATCGGTGCCGAGCAGTTTGTTCAATGAGTTCCCTGAGCATGAATTACAGCTACGACCAGCGCGACCCGTCACGCCGCATCAAGGGCATTGTCATTGTGGTGCTGGTGCATGCATTGATTGGCTACGCGCTGGTATCGGGCATGGCCAGACAGGGTTTGAATTTCATCAAGAAACCCCTCGAAGTGGTGGTGATCCAGGAGGTGATCATTCCGCCACCACCGCCTCCGCCACCACCGCCGCCAAAAGTCATCAAACCGCCAGAGCTCAATACCCCCAAGGTGAATGCGCCGCCGCCTTTTGTGCCGCCGCCTGATACACCCACCACGGTCAGCACGGCCCCCAGCATCGTTGCGACGACCCAGGTACCGATCGCACCCGTGGTGATTGCACCGCCACCACCACCACCGCCCGTGGTGGCAGGCCCAAAACGCACCAGCATCGGATTGGCCTGCCCCACCCAGGTGCCACCCGAGATGCCGCGCAAGGCGCTGCAAGACGGCACCGAAGGTGTGGTCAAGGCACAAATCCACATCAAGGGCAACACGATTGTCGATGTGACGATTCTGTCGGGCCCGCGCGTGTTTCATGCGGCAGTCAAGGCGGCCATGATGCAATACACCTGTGTCACCGATGGTGGCGAAGTGATTGCCACGCAGGAGTTCAATTTCAGGGTTGAGTGATGGTGAACCCAACGGCGTGAATGCGTGAGACAACGGGTTTTCTTGATGTTATTTAGCAACAGTGCATCTTGGCTAGGGAATAGCCTAATGACGTTTGTGTGACAGTTGAGTAACCTACAGGTTCACAATTTCAATGCTGTTATTGTGGGTGCTTGCAGATATTGATTGCCGGATTTGCCCCCATGAATTATAAAAACAATAGCACGCTACGATTATCTGACAAGGGCTACAGGCCAATTGGGCAAATAAAATGAACAGAAGACTGGCAACTGACAGCATGGGCAGTTTTTTCGCATCGCTGAGCAGCATGATTTTTTGTTTCATTTTTTTAAATTTCAAGCTCGTGAAATGTTCTTCTGTGAGTTTCCATGATGCGAGATAAAACCTTCAACCGGGTGCTGCGTGAATTTTCCATCATGCGATATGTTCTGCTTACCCTGTTCATGGCGATATTTTTGGGTGCTTGCAGCGAGGTGTCGAACAACCCGCATCCCGCAGGATCAGAGTTGACCAACACACTTTACGTGCCGTTTAGCAAACGTTCCCCAAAAAATCTTGATCCAACCAGTTCGTATTCCAACGACGAGACACCTTACACCTACCAGGTCTATGAACCCCTTTACGCCTACCATTACCTGAAGCGCCCCTACGAGTTGGTAGGCCGTGCCGCGCGGGAGGTTGTGGCACCCCGTTATCTGGATCAGGTCGGCAACACTTTGCCTGACAACACACCGGGTGACAAGATCGCCGAAAGCGTCTTTGATATCCGCATCAAGCCCGGCATCCGGTTCGCACCCCATCCATCCTTTGCAAAAAATGCCAGCGGAGATTACGTATATCACGCCATGCAGCGCGAAGAACTGGCAAAAAAGTACCAGATCACCGATTTTGCGCAGACCGGCAGCCGCGAATTGACTGCCGATGACTATGTTTATGCGATTCGTCGCTTGGCAACCACCCGCGTCAAGTCGCCCTCGTTTTCAACCATGGCCGATTACATCGTCGGGCTGAAGACATATGGTGAAAAAATTGTGCAGATCGACAAGGCACTGCGCAGCAAATTGACGCCAACCAACCGGGATTTGCCATTTCTGGACTTTCGTCAACATGCGTTTGAGGGTGTCTTGGCGCTGGACAGGCACACTTTAAGAATTCGTGTCAAAGGCAAGTATCCCCAGTTCAAATACTGGCTGGCGATGACGTTCTTTTCGCCTATTCCCTGGGAGGCCGACAAGTTCTATTCCCAGCCGGGCATGGTGGAAAAGAACCTGACGCTGAATTATTGGCCAGTCGGCACCGGCCCGTTCATGTTGACCGAGTTCACCGAAAACCGCCGCCATGTACTCGAGCGCAATCCCAACTTCAGGGGTGAACCTTACCCCTGCGAGGGCGAGGCTGGGGACAAGGAAAAGGGTTACCTCGATGATTGCGGCAAGATGATTCCGTTTGTCGACAAGGTGGTTTTTGACATCGAAAAAGAGGCCGTGCCGCTACAGGCCAAGTTCATGCAGGGCTATTACGACTCCCCCGCCATTGAGCGGCTGGATTACGGCACCGGTTACATCGTGGCAATGGGGGATGACAAGAACAAGGAAAAAGAATTCAAGGAAAAAGGCATCAAGCTGCCTACCACGGTGGAGGCCAACAACTGGTATCTGGGGTTCAACTGGCTCGATCCGGTGGTCGGCAAGGGCAAAACGCCCGAGGAGGCCGAGCGAAACCGCAAACTGCGCCAGGCGCTGGCAATTGCCATTGACTGGGAAGAACACATTGCCATTTTTGAGCGCGGGCAGGGCATGGCGGCGCACGGTCCGGTGCCGCCGTCGCTGTTTGGCCATCGCGCCGACGGCCCGGCAGCGTTCAACCCGGTGGTTTATACCAAGGGGCCTGACGGTAAGCCGGTGCGCCGCTCAGTGGACGAGGCCAAGAAATTGCTGGCCGAAGCCGGTTATCCAGATGGCCGCGATGCCAGAACCGGCCAGCCGCTGGTGTTGAACTTTGACTATCAAAACTCGGCTGCCGGGGCCAAGGCCCTGCTGGATTGGTACACCAAGCAGTTTGCCAAAATTGGCATCCAGCTCGAAGTGCGGGCCACCGACTACAACCGCTTTCAGGACAAGATGATCAAGGGCACCGTGCAAATCTTTTTTTGGGGCTGGCTGGCGGACTACCCCGATGCCGAAAACTTTTTGTTCATGCTCTACGGCCCCAACTCCAAAGCCCTGACCAATGGCAATGGCGAGAACGGCGCCAACTACCAAAGTACTGCATTTGACCAACTGTTTGAACGCATGAAGTTTCTGGAAGATGGCCCGGAAAAGCAGTTGCTGATTGACCAGATGATCGAGATCACGCAAAAAGATGCCATCTGGAGCTTTGGCTTTTTCCCCACCTCTGCGGCCGCCTACCACCAGTGGATCTACAACGGCAAGCCGACCCAGATTGTGCGCAATCACATTGGTTATTTGCGCCTTGACCCGGCCTTGCGCGCCAAAAAAATTGCCCAGTGGAATCAGCCGGTATGGTGGCCCATGCCCTTGATTCTGCTGCTGCTGATCGTAGCAGTGGTGCCGGCTTGGGCTGCATGGCGCAGGCGCGAGCAGGAAACCGCCGCCCGAACGCTGGCCCACAAGGAGTCGATGCCGTGATCAATTACATCATTCGCCGCATCGGTTACGGGCTGTTGATCCTGATTGGTGTCAATGTTCTGACGTTTATTCTTTTTTTTGCGGTCAATACCCCCGACGACATGGCGCGCATGAACATTGGTGGCAAACGGGTAACGCAAGACGCGATTGACAAATGGAAGGTTGAGCGCGGTTATGACAAACCGTTGCTGTGGGATGCACGGCAGCAGGGTGTTGAAAAACTCACCAAGACGATTTTTTTTGAACGATCCATGCCGCTGTTTGTGTTTGAGTTTGGCTCCTCCGACACCGGTCGGGATATTGGCTACGAGCTTAAAAAACGGGTTGGTCCGTCGGTTGCACTGGCGATACCGACGTTTTTGCTGGGCATCTTGGTGGTGGTGGTGTTTTCGTTGACGCTGGTTTTTTTTCGCAACACCTACCTTGAGTTTTGGGGGGTTGCGCTGGCGGTCTTTCTGCTGTCCATTTCAGGGCTTTTTTATATCATTGTGGGCCAGTTCTTTTTCAGCAAGCTGTTGAAGCTGGTGCCGATTTCAGGCTTTTCGGGTGGCATGGACGTGTTTGTATTTCTGGCTCTCCCGGTCATCATTGGCATCGTCTCGCGTCTGGGCGGCGAGGCCTTGTTTTACCGCACCATGTTTCTGGAGGAAATTGGCAAGGACTATGTGCGAACCGCCCGCTCCAAAGGGCTGTCCGAGACGGTGGTGCTGTTTCGTCATGTGCTGCGCAACGCGCTGTTGCCGATTCTGACCAGCACCGTGGCGGTGTTGCCGCTGCTGTTTTTGGGGGCGCTGATCATGGAGTCGTTTTTTGGCATTCCGGGTCTGGGCAGCTTCACCATTGACGCCATCAACGCGCAAGACTTCGCGGTGGTGCGCTCGATGGTTTTTGTCGGATCGGCGCTCTACATCATTGGCCTGATCCTCACCGATATTTCCTACACGATCGCCGACCCGCGAATTCGTCTGGGCTAACGCCGGCCAGGAGCAGTCACGATGCCTAAATTTGTCTTTCTTTTAACCGATCTCGCCCTGTTGCTCATGTTGGCCGGCATTGCCGCCTATGTTCGGCATGCGCTCCAGACACCGACGCTGAGGCAGACTTGGCGACATGTGCTGCGCGACCCGGCCGCCATGGCGGCAGGTGTGGTGCTGCTGCTGTTTTTCTGTCTGGCAGTCATCGATTCGGTGCATTTCAGGCCGCTGTTGCCACCGGCTGCCGGTGCTGCAGCCGATGCCGCGCCAGCCCATTCGACACGCACCCTGTCGCTGCTTGATGCCTGGCTGACCGGGCCGCGCGAGTCGGTCGAAAAAACTTATTCGGTGCCATTGGGAACCCACCAGTTTTCCAAGGAGTCGATGCTGGTGGACGGCAAATCGGTGCGGGATTTCCCGCGCCTGCTGTTTGGTGGCCAGCATTTGAAAGATGCGCAGGCAGAGTGGGCTAGCGACGTGATGGCGCGCTCTGTGGCGGGACTGTTGTCTGGCGCGGCGCTGGCGCTGGCGCTGTGGATTCTGGTGGCCTGGTGGCGCGGCGCGCGGGGCATCAAGGCTCTGCGGCAGGCGGTCAGCGAGATGTGGCAAGGCCAGACCGAGTTGCCCTGGAAGTCCATTTTGCTCACCGCTGGCGTGATGGCGCTGATCGCTGGCTGGGTAGCGGCATTGTGGCCGCATTACCATGTGCTGGGCACCGATCAGACCGGCAATGATGTGTTGTTTCAGGCCATCAAGTCGATTCGCACTGCCGTGGTGATTGGCTCGCTGTCAACCCTGGCCACGCTGCCTCTGGCGATTTTGTTTGGAATTTTGGCCGGTTATTACAAGGGTCGGGTGGATGATGGAATTCAGTATGTGTACACCGTTTTGTCTTCCATTCCTTCGGTGCTGCTGATCTCGGCGTTTGTTTTGATGATTCAGGTGTTCATCGACAAAAACCCGAATTTGTTTCAGACCGGGCTGGAGCGCGCCGATGTCCGCCTGTTTTTGCTGGCAGCCATTTTGGGCGTGACCGGCTGGGCACAATTGGCACGACTGTTGCGCGCCGAAACACTGAAACTGGGCGAACTCGATTATGTGCAGGCAGCGCGCGCCTTTGGCGTGTCGGATGGCGGTATCATGCGGCGCCATATTTTGCCGAACCTGACCCACATCGTGGTGATTGTGGCGGTGCTTGATTTTTCTGGTTTGGTGCTATATGAAGCAGTGCTGTCTTATGTCGGGGTGGGTGTGGACCCCAGCACCAACAGTTTTGGCACCATGATCAACGGTGCCCGCAACGAGATGTCGCGCGACCCGGTGGTCTGGTGGAATTTGCTGACGGCATTTGCCTTTATGGTGACGCTGGTGCTGTCGATGACGATTTTTTCCGGCGCTGTGCGCGAGGCCTTTGATCCGCGTGCCCGCGCGTTTCGCGTGCGCCGCAGCAAGCCGCCCAAAATTGCGCCCGCAAGCCATGCGGCGGTCGTCAAATCAGAATCGTAGGACCGCACATGTTGGGCATCAAAAACCTCACGACAGAAATCGATTCCGAGAGTGGACTGATCCGCGCCGTCGATGCCCTGTCACTGACCCTTGAACGTGGCGAGACCTTTGCGCTGGTGGGTGAGTCCGGTTGCGGCAAGTCGATGACCGCGCTGTCGATTTTGCGTCTGCTGCCTGACAGCGGTCGGGTGGCGGAGGGTCAGGTCAGCATCGATGACACCGATCTGGTTCAGTTGCCCGAAGCCCGCATGCGCGACTATCGGGGCCGGCGCATCAGCATCATTTTTCAGGAGCCATCAACCAGCCTCAACCCGGTGATGACTGTGGGGCGGCAAATCACCGAAGTGATCGAGCGCCACACCCCGGTCACCGGCGCGGCAGCCCTGGCCAAGGCAATTGACTGGCTGAAGCGGGTGGGCATTCCGGACCCTGATCGCCGCGTTCATGACTACCCGTTTCAAATGTCGGGGGGGCAAAAGCAGCGGGTCATGATCGCGATTGCCCTGGCGGCTGAACCCGATGTGGTGATCGCCGATGAGCCGACCACCGCGCTGGATGTGACGATTCAGGCACAAATACTGGACCTGCTGAAAGAACTGCAACAGTCGCAACAGATGGCGATGTTGTTGATTACCCACGACCTGGCGATCGTGTCGCAAATGGCCCATCGCGTTGCCATGATGTATGCCGGTCAGGTGGTTGAAGTGGCAGAGGCCGCAGATTTTTTCGCACATCCGATGCATCCCTATGCGGTCAATCTTTTCGATGCCCTGCCTGATGCCGGCAAAAGGGGCCACTGGCTGGCATCGATTGCCGGCACCGTGCCGGCGCTGAACCAGGAATTTGCCGGCTGCCGATTTGCCGATCGTTGTGCCGATGTGATGGCGCATTGCCACACCCAAGTACCGGCACTGTATCAGCCCAAAGAGGGGCACTCGGTGCGTTGCTTTTTGTACCAGGACCGTCAGTTTCCACGCAGCCCCAAGCGTGTCAGCGCTCTGGATACCGCGTTGATGACAGACCGGCCCGCCGGCAAGACCGTCGTCGAGTTGCGTGACTACCGCGTCTGGTTTCCGATTCGCCAGGGTGTCTTGCAGCGCACGGTGGACTATGTCAAGGCGGTCGATGGTGTGTCGTTCTCGATAGCGGCCGGGCGCACGCTGGCCCTGGTAGGCGAGTCAGGCAGTGGCAAAACCACCGTCGGCAAGGCATTGCTGCAGTTGTTGCGCAAGCAGGCGCAGATTACCGGCTCGGCTCTGCTGCATGGGCAATCGCTTGATGCCCTGCATGGCGAGCCGCTGCGAACCGCACGCCGTGCCGTGCAAATTGTTTTTCAGGACCCATTTGCATCGCTGAACCCGCGCATGCGTGTCAACGAGATTCTGGAGGAAGGCGTGGCATCGCTTCGTCCCGATGTATCGGCGCTTGAGCGCACCCGGCGCGTGGCCACTTTGCTGGATAAAGTCGGGCTGTCGAGTGCGGCGCTTGGACGCTATCCCCATGAGTTTTCGGGTGGTCAACGCCAGCGTCTGGCGATTGCCCGGGCGCTGGCAGTCGAGCCAGAATTGATCGTGGCAGATGAACCCACCTCGGCACTCGATGTCTCGGTGCAGGCCCAGATTCTCAATTTGTTCAAGCAATTGCAGCAAGAGCTTGGCGTGGCCTACCTGTTCATCACACACAATTTTGGTGTGGTGGAGTACCTCGCGCACGACATCGCGGTGATGAAGGACGGCAAGCTGGTCGAATATGGGCCAGCCCGGCAGGTGCTTCAATACCCGCAGCAAGCTTACACCCAGGCATTGCTGCAGGCGGTACCACGACTGGCTTCCAGCCAACTACTGTAGCGGCTGACTAAATCCTTAAAAATCAAGGCTGATTACCGGCTTTTTGGCGTACAATCCGGCGCTTCACGACCAAACGGGCGAGTCAATTCCGCCCGTTTTTTTTGGTCGTTTGTTTTTGCGGTGGGTGCTTGTTTACAGCAGAGGGTTTGGTGGCGTTGAAAGAAATTGTTGAGCAAACGGTAGTCGGTTTGGGCTACGACCTGGTGGAAATTGAACGTTCTGCTGGTGGTTTGCTGCGCGTCACCATTGATTTGCCCTGGAGCGCACCGGTGCCTGGATCAGTTGCAACAGAGCAGTTTGTCACCGTCGAAGACTGCGAAAAAGTCACCCGGCAATTGCAGTTTGCGCTGGAAGTTGATGCGGTGGACTACCGTCGGCTCGAAGTGTCTTCGCCCGGCATTGACCGTCCGCTGCGGCACCAGCAAGATTTCGAGCGCTTTGTGGGGCAGGTGATTGACATCACCCTGAAAGCCCCGCTAGGTGTTGTGGCAGCCGGTCAGGTGAGCGCCAGCCGCAAGAAATTTCGGGGTCTGCTGGAGCGCATCGAAGCAGCGGCGGAAGGTGGTGCGCCAGAGGAATCACCCACTTGGCAAATTGTCTGGCGCGATGAGCCGGTTGCCAAGCCGGGCGCAAAAATCGGCAAAAAACGACTGCCGGCACCCTTGCAGGCACTCGGGTTTGTCTTGAGCGAGCTTAAAGACGCACGTCTGGCGCCGATTGTCAGTTTCAAGGGCCGTGGCAAAAGCCAGGGTGATGAAACTGCCAGCGACACATTTGGTTTGAACTGAAACAGGAGAGTCATGGCATGAATCGCGAAATGTTAATGTTGGTGGATGCCATCTCACGCGAGAAAAACGTTGAGCGTGACGTGGTGTTTGGCGCGGTCGAGGCAGCGCTGGCGCAAGCCACAAAAAGGCTTTATGCCGGCGAGGTTGACATTCGCGTGGCGGTTAACCGCGACACCGGTGTTTATGAGACTTTCCGCCGCTGGCATGTGGTGCCCGATGAAGCCGGATTGCAATTGCCGGACCAGGAAATCCTGCTGTTTGAAGCCAAAGAGCAAATCGCCGATATCGAGGTCGATGAGTACATTGAAGAAACCATCGAGTCGGTGCCGATTGGCCGTATTGGTGCCATGGCGGCCAAACAGGTCATTTTGCAGAAAATCCGTGATGCCGAGCGTGAAATGCTGCTCAACGATTTCATGTCGCGTGGCGACAAGGTCTTTGTCGGTACCGTCAAGCGCATGGACAAGGGGGATTTGATTGTGGAGTCGGGCCGGGTTGAAGGTCGTCTGCGACGCAGCGAAATGATCCCCAAAGAGAATTTCCGCACTGGCGACCGGGTTCGCGCCATGATCATGGAGGTCGATTTGACGCTGCGCGGCGCGCCGATCGTACTGTCACGCTCGGCACCTGAATTCATGATCGAGCTGTTTCGCAATGAAGTGCCCGAGATTGAACAAGGCCTGCTTGAAATCAAGTCATGTGCGCGTGATGCCGGCTCCAGAGCCAAGATCGCGGTGTTGTCGCATGACAAGCGGGTTGACCCGATTGGCACCTGTGTCGGGGTACGCGGCACCCGGGTCAATGGCGTGACCAATGAACTCGCCGGCGAGCGGGTCGATATTGTGCTGTGGAGCGAAGACCCGGCCCAGTTTGTCATCGGTGCGCTGGCCCCCGCCAATGTCAGCAGCATTGTGGTCGATGAAGAACGTCACGCCATGGACGTGGTGGTTGATGAAGAAAACCTGGCGATCGCGATTGGTCGGGGTGGCCAGAATGTGCGTCTTGCAGCCGAGTTGACCGGCTGGAAGATCAACATTCTGGATGCCGCAGAGTCGGCCCAGAAGCAAGCCAGCGAGGTGGATGTGAGCCGTGCCCTGTTCATGGACAAACTCGACGTGGATGAAGAAATTGCCGATTTGCTGATAGCCGAGGGATTCATCAGTCTGGAACAGGTGGCTTATGTGCCGCTTGAAGAAATGCTGGAAATCGAAAGTTTTGACGAAGAGACGGTCAGCGAACTCCGCACTCGCGCCAAAGATGCCTTGCTGACCATGGAAATAGCCAATGAGGAAAGTGTTGAAAGGGTGGCGCTGATACTGCGCGACCTGGATGGCATGACGCCGGAGTTGATCAGCTTGCTGGCAGAAAAAGGTGTCAATACCCTTGACGACCTCGCGGATCTTGCCACCGATGAACTGACCGAGATCACCGGCCAGTCTGCGGCCGATGCCACTACCTTGATCATGAAAGCACGCGCACACTGGTTTGCCGGTGAAGCTGCTTCCCAAGAGTCATGATCATGAAATAAAGTTTCAGTACAGGTCAGCGATCACCCTTGGGGTTTGCCTGACCGAAACTAAAGGTTACCCAAAAAATGTCCAGTATGACCGTCGCCGAGTTTGCCAGTGAACTCAAAAAATCTACCGCCAACTTGCTTGAGCAATTGAAGTCGGCCGGTGTTGCCAAATTTGCCGCCAGCGACACCTTGACAGAAGCCGACAAGCAGCATCTGTTGAGCTATTTGCAAAATGCGCACGGAACCTTTTCCGCCGAGCGCAAAAAGATCACGCTGGTGAAGAAGTCCACCACCGAGATCAAGCAGGCCGATGCCACCGGCAAAGCCCGGACGATTCAGGTCGAGTTTCGCAAAAAACGCACCTTTGTGCGACGTGACGACGGACAGGACACCGGCACGCCGACGCCGGTCGAAGCGCCTGCGCCAGAAGTTGAGCCGATCCTGGTGATCGACCACGCTGAATTGACGCGTCGGGAAGAGGAGGCGCAGCGCCAGGCCGAGTTGATTCGTCGGCAGGAAGAAGAGTTGACACAACGGCGTCTGCTGCGTGAGGCGCAGGAAACAGCGGCGCGCGAGGCGGCCGAAAAAGCCACTGCAGAAGCTGTAGCGCAGGCACAGGCACAGGCACAGGCGCAGGCGCAGGCCATGGCTCGGGCAGCGCAGCAACAAGCACAAGCCCTGCTGCGGGCAACTCCGTCCAAAGATATCCCGGCGAGCAAGGGTCAGGCCGATGCGCTCGCCGCCAAGGCAGCCGCCGATAAAGCGGCAGCCGAAAAAGTTGCCGCCGATAAAGCGGCAGCCGAGCTCAAGACCCGCGCCTTGGCGCAAGAAAAAGCCGCTGCAGAGTCCAAGACCCGGCTGGCCGAAGAGCAGGCGCGTGCAGTTGACCTAACCGAACGTCGCCGCAAGGCGGAGGCTGAGGCGGCGGCGATTCGACTGATGATGTCGCAGCCCGGCAGAAAAGTCGCACCCAAAAAGATTGAAGAACCCAAGCCGGTCGTGGTGGCAGATGCGGCCAAGGCCGGCATCAAGGGCACGCTGCACAAACCCGCTGGTGGCCCGGTTGCCAAACCAGCCGCCACACCTGCTGCGCCAGGGGCCGCTGCAGGTGCCGGCAAGGAAGTCAAATCTGCCAAGCTCTCCAGCAGTTGGGCCGGTGACCCGGCCAAGAAAAAAGGCATTCCCACGCGTGGCGATACCGGTGCTGGTGCCGGTCGCGGCAGCAACTGGCGCGGTGGCCCGCGTGGCCGTCGCGGCAGCAATGACCGCGACCGCGATGACCACCACAACCAGCCCGCAGCGGTGGAAGCGCGGGTGCTGGAAGTGCACGTTCCGGAAACCATCACGGTGGCCGAACTGGCCCACAAGATGGCGGTCAAGGCCTCCGAAGTCATCAAGCACCTGATGAAATTGGGCCAGATGGTCACCATCAACCAGCCGCTGGACCAAGACACCGCCATGATTCTGGTCGAAGAAATGGGCCATAAAGCCATTGTGGCGGCGCTCGACGACCCGGAAGCCTTTACCGACGACGAGGTGCAGCAGCAGCAGTCCGAGTCGCTGCCGCGCGCGCCAGTGGTCACCGTCATGGGCCACGTCGATCATGGCAAGACCTCGCTGCTGGACTACATTCGCCGCACCAAGGTCGCCTCTGGCGAAGCCGGCGGCATTACCCAGCATATTGGCGCCTACCATGTGCAAACTGCGCGCGGTATGGTGTCTTTTCTCGATACCCCCGGCCACGAAGCGTTTACCGCGATGCGGGCACGCGGTGCCCAGGCCACCGACATCGTGATTCTGGTGGTGGCCGCCGATGACGGCGTCATGCCGCAAACCAAGGAAGCCATCAAGCATGCCAAGGCCGCCGGTGTGCCGATCGTGGTCGCCATCAACAAGATCGACAAGCCCGATGCCAACCCGGAGCGGGTCAAAAACGAGCTGGTGGTCGAAGAGGTGATCCCCGAAGACTTTGGCGGCAGTTCGCCGTTTGTCTCGGTGTCGGCCAAAACCGGCCAAGGCATTGATGCGCTGCTCGAACAGGTGCTGCTGCAGGCCGAGGTGCTGGAGCTGAAGGCACCGGTGGATGCCATGGCCAAGGGCCTGGTGATCGAAGCCCAGCTCGACAAGGGTCGTGGCCCGGTCGCCACCGTGCTGGTACAAAGCGGCACCCTGAAAGCCGGTGACGTGGTGCTGGCCGGGCAAACCTTTGGCCGGGTGCGCGCCATGCTTGACGAAACCGGCAAGTCGATCAAATCGGCCGGGCCATCCATCCCGGTTGAAATTCAGGGCCTGACCGAAGTGCCGCAAGCCGGTGACGAGTTCATGGTGATGGCCGACGAGCGCCGCGCCCGTGAAATTGCCACCTACCGCGCCGGCAAGTTCCGCCACACCAAGCTGGCCAAACAACAAGCAGCCAAGCTCGAAAACATGTTTACCGACATGACGGCAGGCGAAGTGAAAATGGTGCCGATCATCGTCAAGGCCGATGTGCAAGGCTCGCAGGAAGCGCTGGCGCAATCCCTGGTCAAGCTCTCGACCGACGAGGTCAAGGTGCAAATGGTTTATGCCGCCGTCGGTGGCATCAGCGAGTCGGACGTGAACCTGGCGATTGCCGCCAAGGCCGTCATCATCGGCTTTAACACCCGCGCCGATGCCGGCGCGCGCAAATTGGCCGAGAACAACGGCGTTGACATTCGCTATTACGACATCATTTACGATGCCGTCGATGATCTGAGACTGGCCATGTCGGGCATGCTGACACCCGACAAGAAAGAAGAAATCATTGGCACTGCCGAGATTCGGCAGATTTTCAAGGTGTCCAAGATCGGCTCGATTGCCGGCTGCATGGTCACGGCTGGCGTGGTCCGGCGCACCGCGCGGGTGCGTCTGTTGCGGCAAAACACGGTGGTCTATACCGGCGAACTCGACTCGCTCAAGCGTTTCAAGGACGATGCCAAGGAAGTGCGCGAAGGTTTCGATTGCGGCTTGAATATC
The DNA here is from genome assembly GCA_903873485.1 of uncultured beta proteobacterium. Classification (GTDB taxonomy): domain Bacteria; phylum Pseudomonadota; class Gammaproteobacteria; order Burkholderiales; family Burkholderiaceae_C; genus Rhodoferax. Next base: position 18,871 of record CAIQOO010000051.1, read on the forward strand.
AAGAATTACAACGACATCCAGGAAGGCGATGTGCTGGAGTTCTTTGAAATCCGCGAAGTGGCCCGTACCCTGTGATGCGCCTGGAACCTGCCCGTGCGTAAGAAATCAGCGACACCCAACCGCGCCTTCAAAATCGCCGATCAGATCCAGCGCGATCTGACCGAGCTGATCGCGCGTGAACTCAAAGACCCGCGGGTCGGCATGGTGACGATTCAGGGCGTAGAAGTCACGCCCGACTACGCCCATGCCAAGGTGTTTTTCAGCCTGCTCGCCGGTGATGTGAAAGCCTGTACCGAAGGCTTGAACCAGGCCGCCGGTTTCTTGCGGGCCGGCTTGTTCAAGCGCTTGCATATTCACACCGTGCCGACGCTGCATTTCATTTATGACCAGACACCACAGCGGGCTGCCGACATGAATGCCCTGATTGCGCGTGCCGTGGCCTCCCGAGCCAAAGAGGACTAAAAGCTGATGAATGCGCCACGTGCACGGGTTGCCAGGCGCCCCGTGCATGGGGTGCTGTTGCTCGACAAGCCACTGGGCTGGTCGAGCAATGATGTGCTGCAAAAAGTCAAATGGCTGTTGCGGGCAGAAAAGGCCGGCCACACCGGTACGCTTGACCCGCTGGCCAGCGGCGTGCTGCCGCTGTGCTTTGGGGCCGCCACCAAGTTCAGCCAGTTGCAGCTCGATGCCGACAAGAGCTATCAGGCGGTGCTGCATTTGGGCTTGAAAACCAGCACCGGCGATGCCGAGGGCGAGGTGATCCAAACCCGGCCGGTGGCAGTGTCGGCGCCAGATCTGCTGCGGGTAGCCGGGCAATTCACTGGCCTGATTCGTCAGGTGCCGCCGATGCACAGTGCCTTGAAGAAAGACGGGCGGGCGCTGTACCAATACGCCAGAGCCGGCATTGAAGTTGAGCGGGCCGCGCGCGAGATCACGATTTATGAGCTAAATATGGCTCTAGCCCTTATGGATAGTGCGTACACAGCTATCAACTTAATAGTAAAATGCAGTAAGGGAACGTATATCCGCACGCTTGGCGAAGACATTGGCGAAGCCTTGGGTTGCGGCGCGCATCTGAGTGCGTTGCGCCGAACCGGCACCGGCGGCTTTGCGCTGGCGCAGTGTGTCACGCTGGCAGCCCTTGAGGCCATGACCGAAGCGGCGCGGCTGGCTTGCCTGCGGCCGGTGTCGTCATTGCTGGCGGATCACGCGGTAGTCACACTCGATGACGACAATGCCGCCAGGTTCCTGAGCGGCTTGCGCCGACGCGGTCCCTGGATGGATGCGCCGCAAGTTGCGGTTTATGCCAGCCAAGGGCCGGTCTTGCTGGGCACGGCCCAGGTGAAGGCGGGCGAATTGATACCCGGTCGGCTGCTCAGTCCGACCGAAATTGAACAAATGCGCCAAAACCCTGTAGCGCGTCAAGCTTTGCTTGAACCGACGAATGAATCTGCAAATGAATTTAGCACCAGTTTGGGTGACAGCTCAGGCGCAGTCCAACCTATTTAAAAGAAAGCAAATATGTCCCACCAACAAATCAGAAACATCGCCATCATTGCCCACGTTGATCACGGCAAGACCACCATGGTGGATCAGTTGCTGCGCCAGTCCGGCACCTTTGCCCAGCACGAGAAAGTGGTCGATACCGTGATGGACAACAACGCCATCGAAAAAGAGCGTGGCATCACGATTCTGGCCAAAAACTGTGCCGTAACCTGGCAAGGCACCCATATCAACATCGTTGATACCCCGGGTCACGCCGACTTTGGCGGCGAGGTGGAGCGTGCCCTGTCGATGGTTGATGGCGTGGTGCTGCTGATCGATGCGCAAGAAGGCCCGATGCCGCAAACCCGCTTTGTCACCAAGAAGGCGCTGGCCCTCGGCCTCAAACCGATTCTGGTGGTGAACAAGGTCGATAAGCCCGGTTCGCGCCCGGACTATGTGGTCAATGCCGCGTTTGATTTGTTTGACAAGCTTGGCGCCACTGATGAGCAACTCGATTTTCCGGTGGTGTATGCATCGGGCATCAACGGCTGGTCGTCGCTGGTTGAGGGCGAGCAGGGCGAACAGTGGGGGCCAGACATGTCGGCGCTGTTCAACACCATTTTGGAGCATGTGCCGCACCAGCAGGGCGACCCGGCGGCACCGCTGCAATTGCAGATTTCTGCGCTCGACTTTTCAACCTTTGTCGGTCGCATCGGCGTTGGCCGCATCAGCCATGGCACCATTCGTCCGATGATGGACGTGGTGGTGATGGAAGGCACCGAGGGCAGGGCGGTTAAAGGCCGCATCAACCAGGTGCTGACCTTCCAGGGTCTGGAGCGGGTGCAAGCCACCGATGCCGGTCCCGGCGAAATCGTGTTGGTCAACGGCCTGACCGACATCGGCATTGGCGTCACCATCACCGATCCGCTCAATCCCATGCCACTGCCGATGCTCAAGGTCGATGAACCCACCCTGACGATGAATTTTTGCGTCAACACCAGCCCGCTGGCCGGTCGTGAGGGCAAATATGTGACGAGCCGCCAGATTTGGGACCGCCTGCAAAAAGAACTGCAACACAACGTCGCCCTGCGCATCAAGGAAACCGGCGAAGAAGGCATCTTTGAGGTCATGGGGCGCGGCGAACTGCACCTGACCATTTTGCTGGAGAACATGCGCCGCGAAGGTTTTGAGCTGGCGGTGTCCAAGCCGCGCGTGGTGTTCAAGGACATTGATGGCGTGCGTCACGAGCCGATCGAGATGGTGACCGCCGACATCGAAGAGCAGCACCAGGGCGGCGTCATGCAGGCGTTGGGCGAGCGCAAGGGCGAATTGTTCAACATGGACCCGGATGGCCGTGGCCGGGTGCGGCTGGAATACCGCATTCCGGCGCGCGGGCTGATTGGTTTTACCAATGAATTTATGAACCTGACGCGCGGCACCGGCCTGATTTCCAATATTTTTGACCGCTACGAAGAGCATAAGGGCGAGATTGGCAGCCGCAAGAATGGCGTGCTGATTTCCATGGATGATGGCGAGATTTTCACCTACGCTTTAGGCAAGCTCGATGATCGCGGCCGCATGTTTGTGCGCGCCAATGACCCGGTTTATGAGGGCATGATTGTCGGCATCCACTCCAGGGACAATGATCTGGTGGTCAACGCCACCCGCACCAAGCAGTTGACCAATTTCCGTGTTTCGGGCAAGGAAGACGCGATCAAGATCACGCCACCGATCGAGCTGACGCTGGAATACGGCGTCGAGTTCATCGAAGAGGATGAACTGGTCGAAATCACCCCCAAGAGTGTGCGCCTGCGCAAGCGCCACCTGAAAGAGCATGATCGCAAGCGGGCCAGCCGCGAATAGTCTTTTTATCCGGGACAACTGTGGGCAACCCAGGCTTGACGCAGCGTGAAGCTTAGCCACAACCGGGCGGTGCTGCTGATGGTGGCGGTGACCCTGATGTGGTCCACCGCCGGGGTTGTGACACGCCATCTGGAACACGCGCAGAAGTTTGAAGTCACCTTCTGGCGCAGCTTTTTTACCATGCTGTGCCTGCTGGTGATGTTGCCGGTTTTTCAGGGCCGCGGGGTTTTTCGCCGGATGCGCCACGGTGGCGCGGCTTTGTGGATATCGGGCCTGTGCTGGTGCGGCATGTTCACCTTTTTCATGTTGGCGATCATGCTCACCACCGTGGCCAATGTGCTGGTCACGATGTCGCTGGCCCCTTTGCTCACCGCTTTGGCGGCGCGCATTTTCATTGGGCATCGGATTGCGCTGCGCACCTGGGTCGCCATTGTGGTGGCTGGCGGTGGCATTGCTTACATGTACGCCAGCCAGTTGGGGCAGGGTATCAGCTTGGTTGGTACGCTGGTGGCCTTGGGTGTGCCGATCTCTGGTGCTGCCAATTGGACGGTGACGCAGCATTCACACGCGCAGGGCCGTGATGTCGATCTGATTCCGGCGGTGCTGATCGGCGCGGTGTTGTCGTCGCTGATCACGCTGCCGCTGGCCTGGCCGTTTCAGGCCTCGGCGCATGATTTGGGGCTATTGTTCGGGCTGGGGCTGGTGCAGTTGGCCATTCCATCGTCGCTGGCAGTGGTTTGCACGCATGTGCTGAAAGCGCCAGAAGTCGCATTGCTCGGCTTGCTGGAAGTGATTTTCGGCATTCTGCTGGCCTGGGCGGGCGCTGGCGAAGTGCCCGGCCATGATGTGTTTGTGGGTGGCGCGCTGGTGATCGGCGCGCTGGTGGTCAACGAGATGGTTGCCTGGAGGGGCAGGGCATGAAAGCAGCAGCACATGAAGTTTTGACCGACGTGCGGGGTCAGGTCGGTTTTATCACGCTGCACCGTCCCGGCGCACTCAATGCGCTGACACTGCCCATGATCCGCAGCCTGACGCAGTGCCTGCTGGCCTGGCGCGAGGATGACCGGGTGCAGGCGGTGGCGATTCGTGGCAGCAACAAGGCCGGGCCGTTTGGCACCTTCTGTGCGGGCGGCGACATCCGGTTTTTTCATCAGGCGCTGCTGGCGGGTAGCCCGGTGCCGGAAGATTTTTTCACCGAGGAATACACCCTCAACCACCTGATTCACAGTTTCCCCAAGCCCTGCATCGCGTTCATGGATGGCATTGTCATGGGCGGCGGCATGGGCATCAGCCAGGGTGCCTCGCTCAGGCTGGTAACCCCGCGCAGCAAGCTGGCGATGCCGGAAACCCTGATTGGCCTGTTCCCGGATGTTGCTGGCGGCTACTTTTTAAGCCGTTGCCCAGGCCATGCCGGTGAATGGCTGGCGCTGACCGGAACTACCCTGGGTGCCGGGGATGCGATAGCACTTGGGCTAGCCGACCACTGCCTCGCGGTTGACCAGATGCCACTGGCCTGGGATGCCTTGAGCCTGATCAATCCGGCTGACCCGGCCCAAATGGCACACTGGATTGCTATGTTTAAAATAGCTACTAGCGCAGACTGCATAAGGGCTAGAGGCCAAATTGATCATTATTTTGCGATGCAGTCAGTCAGCCAGATTGTCAGGGCGCTGGAAGTCGATGCATCGGCCTGGGCACAGCAAACCGCAGCCTTGCTGCGCCAGCGCTCACCCCTGATGCTGCAGGTGGCTCTTGAGCAGATTCGCCGCGCCCGGGACATGAGCCTGGCGCAAGAGTTGCGCATGGAGCGCGACCTGATGCGCCACTGCTTTTTTCCGCACCATTTAGGCCGCAGTGGCGCGCAGACCGAGTGTGCCGAGGGCATTCGCGCGCTGGTCATTGACAAGGACAACGCGCCAAACTGGCAGCCGGCCCGGATTGAAGACATCACGGCCAAGATGGTGCAGCCGTTTTTTGTCAGCCCCTGGGCCGGGCACTGCCACCCGCTGCGCCTGCTGGGCTGACATCAGCGCTGGCGTGATTTCATTACCCGTTCCACCTCGCGCTTGCCTTCGCGCTCCTTGATGGTGTTGCGCTTGTCGTGTTCGGCCTTGCCTTTTGCCAGCGCAACCTCACATTTCACCTTGTTATTTTTCCAGTGCAGGTTGATTGGCACCAGGGTGTAGCCTTTTTGCTCGACTTTGCCAATCAGGCGCTTGATTTCCTCTTTGTGCATCAGCAGCTTTTTGGTGCGCTGCTTGTCCGGGCTGATGTGGGTTGATGCAGTGCCCAGCGGGTTGATCTGCAAACCGATGATGAATAATTCGCCATTGCGGATCACCACATAGCCGTCGGTAAGCTGCACCTTGCCTTCGCGCAGCGACTTGACCTCCCAGCCTTCAAGCACAATGCCGGCTTCAAAGCGCTCCTCAAAATAATAATTGAAGGCGGCTTTTTTGTTGTCGGCGATGCGACTGGATGTGTCTGGTTTTTTGGCCATGGGGGTGAGCTTGCAGGTAAAGTGAATGCGAACCAGGCTTGACTACAATCCGGCGCAAACCTCCATTCTATGAAAACTGTCAAAAAGTCCGTTTTAATCTGGTACAGCCCGGCCGAGATGTACCGCCTGGTCATTGATGTCGATTCGTATCCCCAGTTTCTGCCCTGGTGCGACAAGGCGCGGGCCGTGTCGCAGGAAGAAAATGGCATGCTGGCCGAAATTGGCATCGCCTTTAGCGGCATTCATCAGGTGTTTACCACCCAGAATGTGCATGTGACTGACCAGCAGGTGGTCATCAAGCTGGTCAACGGCCCATTTTCCAGGCTGGAGGGCGAGTGGAATTTTTTCACCCTTGGCACCGAACAGCGGGCCTGCAAAGTTGAATTGACCTTGACTTACGGCTTTGACAACACCTTGGGCAAACTCATCAGTCCGGTGTTTGACAAGATTGCCGGCAGCATGGTGGATGCTTTTGTCAAGCGCGCCCGCCATGTTTATGGCGAGTGACAGTGGCTGCTGCCGGGTGACAGTCGTGTATGCACCGGTGGCGCGCCGGGTGGCGCAAGTTGATTTGTTCTTGAAGGTGCCTTGCACCGTGTTGCAGGCTTTGCAGCAAAGTGGCCTGCTGAGCAACCACCCTGAAATAGACCATGCCGACATCCCGGTCGGTGTCTGGGGACGCCTGGCCAGCCTGGGCCAGTTGCTGCGAGACCAGGACCGGGTTGAGGTCTATCGGTCGCTGCGAGTGGACCCCAAAGTGGCCAGACGCCAGCGGTTTGTCAGGCAGGGCGTACGCACTGCGGGTCTATTTGCCAACCGGCGCGCCGGCGCGAAAGCCGGGTACTGAGCCGACGGGCACCGAGCCGTTTGCCTTATTTGCAGTCAGATTCGATGATCGACTGCACCCGGCTGGTTTCTGCTGCGCGGGCTGCATCGTCCAGAACTTCCCGCTCGCCCTGGGCGTTGATGCGGCTTAAGCGGATGCCGGAGTCCAGCCCCATTTTGGCCGACTTGGCACGTGTACAGTTTTCAGCCCTGGCTTGCGCAATTTTGGCTTCCTCGGCCTTGCGTTTATCGGCCTCAAGCTGCTCGGCTTTCTTTTTTCGCTCAGCCAGTTCTTTGTCAAGAGCCGTCGGTTGAGGGGCGCTGGCAGGGCGAGGCGCTGAGACCAACGCCGCTGCTGGCGGCACGATGTCGGCATCGCCAGCCGTGTTGGCCCTGGCCTGGCCCGGACGTTTGAGAATGTCCTTTTCAAGGACTGCAGCGGGCGGCGCGCGGTCGCTATAGACCTTGCGGCCATCTTTGTCCACCCACAGCCATTGGGCCGAGACACCCATCGACAGCAGGCCAGCAGCCATAACGGCAATCAAAAAGATGTGTTTCATGGGCCAAGAGTTTATTCCACTGCGCGACCGGTTGCGTTTAAAGCAGCCTGCAATCGGTCAAAAGCCCCAGATACAATGACATGTTTGGAGCTTGTAACATGCGCCTGATCGGCAAAGCGCTCACCTTCGACGATGTTCTGCTGGTGCCAGCCTACTCCCAGGTCCTGCCCAAGGACACCTCACTTGCCACGCTTTTTACCCGTCATATCTCGCTGAATCTGCCACTGGTGTCGGCCGCCATGGACACCGTCACCGAATCACGGCTGGCGATTGCGATTGCCCAGGAGGGCGGTATTGGCGTGGTGCATAAAAACATGACGGCCCAGCGGCAGGCCGCAAAAGTGGCCAAGGTCAAGCGCTACGAGTCTGGCGTGTTGCGCGATCCGGTGGTGATCACGCCGCAGCACACGGTGAGTCAGGTCATGGCGCTGTCAGAGCAGTTGGGTGTCTCGGGTTTCCCGGTAATCGATGGCGGTCGGGTGGCAGGGCTGGTCACCGGGCGCGATTTGCGCTTTGAGACCCGCTATGAATTGCCGGTCAGCCACATCATGACGCCGCGCGACAAGCTGGTTACCGTGCCGGATGGCACCACCCTTGAGGAAGCCAAAGTGTTGCTCAATCAGCACAAGATCGAGCGCCTGCTGGTGGTCAATGAGGCGTTTGAACTCAAGGGGCTGATCACCGTCAAGGACATCACCAAGCAAACCAGCTTTCCCAACGCCGCGCGCGATGCCCATGGCAAGCTGCGGGTGGCCGCTGCGGTCGGGGTAGGCGAGGGCACCGAAGAACGGGTGGAACTGCTGGCCCGCGCCGGTGTCGATGCGATTGTGGTCGATACGGCACATGGCCACAGCAAGGGCGTGATCGAACGGGTGCGCTGGGTCAAGCAGAATTTTCCGCAAGTTGAGGTGATTGGCGGCAACATTGCCACCGGTGCCGCCGCGCTGGCGCTGGTGGCAGCCGGGGCCGATGCGGTCAAGGTCGGCATTGGTCCTGGATCGATTTGCACCACCCGCATCGTCGCCGGTGTCGGCGTGCCGCAGATCATGGCGATTGACAGCGTGGCGACGGCGCTGAAAGGCACCGGCGTGCCCTTGATTGCCGATGGCGGCATCCGCTTTAGCGGCGACATTGCCAAAGCCGTGGCGGCCGGTGCCAGCACGGTGATGATGGGCGGCATGTTTGCCGGCACCGAAGAGGCTCCCGGCGAAGTGATCTTGTTCCAGGGCCGCAGTTATAAAAGTTACCGTGGCATGGGCTCGATTGGCGCCATGCAGCAAGGCAGTGCAGACCGCTATTTTCAGGAATCGAGCACCGGCAACCCGAACGCCGACAAGCTGGTGCCTGAAGGCATTGAGGGCCGTGTGCCCTACAAGGGTTCGATGGTCGCCATCATTTACCAAATGGCCGGTGGCCTGCGTGCCAGCATGGGCTACTGCGGCTGTGCCACCATTCTGGAGATGCAGGACCGGGCCGAGTTTGTCGAGATCACCACCGCCGGCATCCGCGAGAGCCACGTGCATGATGTGCAGATCACCAAAGAAGCGCCGAACTACCGGGCTGAGTAGGCTGCGGGGGGTTATTGCTGACTAAAATTTAGCCAGAATTTTGATTTTCTAGCCATATTCATGAGGTGAACCATGCAAACGGTAACTGTCGCCCAAGCCAAAAATCAACTCTCCAGCTTGATTCACGCGACCGAATTGGGCGAGGAAGTCGTGCTTACCCGTCACGGCAAGCCGGTGGTGAGGCTGGTGGCAGAGCAGCCTGTGAAGCCAGCCAAAACCAAAGCGCAACTCGAGGCACAGGCGTTGGCTGCGCTAGATGCCGCCCGAGCTAAATTGCAAGGCAAAGTGAATTTTTCCGAATGGAAATCCTTGCGCGATGAGGGGCGCCGTTTTTAATGGCCACCAGCCAGGATGTGGTCATCGACGCATCGGTGAGTCTGGCGTGGCTGCTGGCTGAGCCTGGCAATAGCGCAAGTCTTCGCGAACTGTTTCTGGCTGCTTTCCGGCATCAAAGGCGGGTACATGTTCCCGCGCTCTGGTATTGGGAATGCGCCAATGTTCTGTTGAGCATGGTCAAACGCAAAGCCCTGCAATTGCCGGAAGTACCGGGCTATCTTGAACTCATGCGCTATGTGAATCCACAAGTTGATGCCGTTCCTGATTTGCATGTTCAACACGCCACCATTGAACTGGCCCAGATCACCGGACTGAGTTATTACGATGCTTCGTATGTTGAACTCGCCTTGCGTCTCAAATCTGATCTCGCCACGTATGATGAAAAAATGAAAACTGCCGCTCAAAGCCTTGGTATTGAATGTCTTGATCTGTGAAAAAAAGGGGCATGAACTGAACCCGCATATCCGCCCGCATGTTCTTCGGGAGGCGATAGCGTTATGAGCAGGCCTTGGCAGGCCAAGCTGGCGCTGGATTCCGATTTTCTTTCTTGATTTATTTTCTTTTCCATGTCCCATCAAAAAATCCTCATCCTCGACTTTGGCTCCCAGGTCACCCAGTTGATTGCCCGGCGCATCCGCGAAGCGCATGTGTTTTGCGAAGTGCATCCTTGCGATGTGTCCGATGACTGGCTGCGTGCCTACGCGCATGACGGCAGCCTCAAAGGCATTATTTTGTCGGGCAGCCATGCCAGCGTTTATGAAGAAACCACCGACAAGGCGCCGCAAGCGGTGTTTGAGCTGGGCATTCCGGTGCTGGGCATTTGCTACGGCATGCAAATCATGGCGCACCAGTTGGGCGGCGTGGTCACCAGCGGGCATCAGCGCGAGTTCGGCCATGCCGATGTGCGGGCGCATGGGCACACGGCCTTGCTTGACGGCATCCAGGACTACGCCACCGCCATGGGCCACGGCATGTTGCAGGTCTGGATGAGCCACGGCGACAAGGTGACCGAACTGCCGCCGGGCTTCAGACTGATGGCCAGTACCGACAGTTGCCCGATCGCCGGCATGGCCGATGAAGAGCGCCGCTTTTACGGCCTGCAGTTCCACCCCGAGGTGACCCACACCAAGCGCGGTGCCGCGATTCTGGAGCGTTTTGTGCTTGATATTTGCGGCACTCGCGCCGACTGGGTGATGGGCGATTACATCAGTGAAGCGGTTGAAAAAATCCGTGCCCAGGTAGGTGCTGAAGAAGTGATTCTGGGCCTGTCCGGCGGGGTCGATTCGTCGGTGGCTGCTGCCCTGATTCACCGTGCCATTGGCGATCAGCTCACCTGCGTGTTTGTCGATCACGGCTTGCTGCGCCTCAATGAAGGTGACCTGGTGATGGAGATGTTTGTCGGCAAACTGCACGCCAAGGTGATTCGGGTCGATGCTGCCGACCAGTTTTTGGGGCAGCTTGCCGGCATCAGCGACCCGGAGGCCAAGCGCAAGATCATCGGGCGCGAGTTTATAGAGGTTTTTAAGGCTCAAGCCCTTTCCCTGACTGCGTCTCACGCTACACATAAAGGAGCAAAATGGCTGGCCCAGGGCACCATCTATCCGGATGTGATCGAGTCTGGCGGCGCCAAAAACAAGAAGGCGGTGGTGATCAAGAGCCATCACAATGTCGGTGGCCTGCCCGCGCAGTTGGGCCTGAAGCTGCTGGAGCCGCTGCGTGAATTGTTCAAAGACGAGGTGCGCGAACTCGGTGTGGCGCTGGGTTTGCCGCATGCCATGGTCTATCGCCATCCTTTCCCCGGCCCCGGCCTGGGCGTACGCATTTTGGGCGAGGTCAAAAAAGAATATGCCGATCTGCTGCGCCGCGCCGATGCCATCTTCATCGAGGAATTGCACAATTTTGTCGATGAAGCCACCGGCAAGAACTGGTATGACCTGACCAGTCAGGCCTTTGCCGTGTTCTTGCCAGTCAAAAGTGTCGGCGTGATGGGTGATGGCCGCACCTATGACTATGTGGTGGCGCTGCGGGCGGTGCAAACCAGCGATTTCATGACGGCTGACTGGGCTGAACTGCCCTATGCGCTGCTGAAAAAGGTGTCAAGCCGCATCATCAATGAAGTGCGCGGCATCAACCGGGTGACTTACGATGTGAGTTCCAAGCCACCGGCGACGATTGAGTGGGAGTGATTTGATGTCTTTCAAAGTCCATCACTTCACTTGCCAAATCTGACCCAGCGCTGGCGCGCTAACAGCCTCTGACCAAAGTCAAGCGGCACGGGCTTACCAGGAGCGGTGCAATACCAGATCCGAGCAGGGGTGCGCCACGCAGGGCAACACATCGCCCAGGGCTTTTTCTATGGCGCCAAATCCAGCACAATCGGCGGGGTAGCGCACTTCACCGCTTTCGAGTTGCCCCAGGCAAGTGTGGCAATCACCCTGGCGACACGAGCTTGGCCAGTCAATGCCGCTGGCTTCCAGCGACACCAGCAGCGGCTGGTTGGGCCAGGCATCAAATTGCTGGCCGTCTGGCAAAATTTTGCCAATGAAAAATGGGGCGGTGGCGGGCGCGGTCATGGTGTGTTTTGAAAAATGGTAAAAATCGCCTTGCAGCCCTTATTCAGCTTGCCTGTGCAGCTATAAAATACTGAGCATTTTGTGGATCGATTGTTTTGATTGAGTAAGAAAATGATGTTGAATTTGCAGGTTTTTCCGGACCAGAACGACCCCCGGCCGCTGGTCATTTACCACGGGCACAACTGCCCGGACGGGTTTGCGGCAGCGCTGGCGGCCTGGCTGTATTTTGCCGGCAAAGCGGAGTTTCTGGGGCTGGACCACGGCGATGTGAAATCGGTGGCTGATTTGCCGGTGCTGGATGGTCGGGCTGTTTATATTCTGGATTTTTCGTTTTCAGAGACCATTTTGCGCGCCATTGATGCCCGCGCGGCCAAGCTGGTCATGCTCGACCACCACCTGAGTGCCGCCGTCCGGCTAACCGGCTTTGAGTGCCGCCACGGCGTGGTGTACTTTGACATGGCCAAGTCGGGCGCACGATTGGCCTGGGAGTTTTTTCATGCCGGCAAACCGCTGCCAGACCTGATCCGGTTTGTCGAAGACCGTGACATCTGGGTCTGGCAATACCCGCAGAGTGCCGGGTTTCTGTCGGCGCTGGACATGGAGCCGTTTGATTTTGACCGCTGGCAGCAGATTGCCGGGTTTGTGGCCGATGAATTGGCCAGCTATATTGAACGTGGTCGCGCCATGGATGACAAGTTCAACAAGCTCGCCGGGCAAATTGCTGAAAACGCACAACCCCTGCTATTCAACGGCATCCAGGGTTTGATGGTCAATGCGCCCGGCGTTTTTCATAGCCTGGTAGGCGACCTGTTGAGCCGGCAATCAGGCACTTTTGCCCTGCTTTGGACAGTGGACAAAAACGCCACCGTCAAATGTGGTCTGCGTTCCCAGGCCAATTTCAGTTGCATTGCGCTGGCCGAGAGCATGGGCGGTGGCGGTCATGCCCAGGCCTGCGGTTTTAAAATGCCGTGCCAGCGTCTGGCCGAACTGCTTGCTGGAAGCCTGACCGCCTGACATCAAAACCCACTGCTGCAAGCGAGACCCACCCATGTCTTCCTCCCTGATTCGCCGTCTGCTGCTGGCGCTGGCCATCCTGGCGGTGCTCGGCACCGGCCTGTGGTGGTTCAACCAGCCCAAACCGATTGCCGTGGTGTTGCACGAGATCAGCCGCGGACGGGTTGAATCCAGCATTGCCAACACCCGCGCCGGCACGGTCGAAGCCTGTTTGCGCACCCGGCTGTCGGCTGCCATGGGTGGGCGCATTGAGGTGCTGGCGGTCAAAGAGGGCGAGCGCGTCAAAAAGGGCCAACTGCTGATCAAGTTATGGAACGACGACCAGCAGGCGCAAAGCGCCCTGGCTCTGACCCAGGTGGAAACCGCCCGCCGCCGGGTGACTGAAGTTTGCACGCTGGCCGCTAATGCCGAGAGCGAGGCGGCACGTCAGACCACGCTGCGTACCCAGGGTTTTGTCTCTGGCTCGCGTGAGGAGCAGGCGCGCGCCGAGGCGCAAGGCCGGCGCGCCGGCTGCGAGGCCGCCCGGGCAGACGTGCTGCAGGCACAGGCCCGCGTCAACGCGACCCGGGTCGAGCAAAGCCGGACCGTGCTGTATGCACCGTTTGCCGGAATTGTTGCCAAAATTGTCGGCGAGGTCGGCGAATACGCCACCCCTTCGCCGCCCGGTGTGCCGACACCCCCGGCCATTGACCTGATCGATGACTCGTGCCTGTATGTCAAGGCGCCAATGGACGAGGTTGATGCTCCAAAAATTGTGCCGGGGCAAGTGGTGCGCATCAGCTTTGATGCCTTGCCCAAGCAGTCGTTTGCCGGCTTGGTCCGGCGCGTGGCACCCTATGTGTCGGCGCTTGAGAAACAGGCGCGCACCGTGGATGTCGAGGCCACGCTCGACCCGTCGCAGGCACCGCCGAAGCTGCTGGTGGGCTACAGCGCCGACGTGGAAGTGGTGCTGGCGCTGCGCGACAACGTGGTGCGGGTGCCCACTTCGGCCTTGCAGGAGGGCGCGCGGGTGCTGGTGCTGGGGGCCGATGGCACGCTGCAACAGCGCAACCTCAAGACCGGCCTGGCCAACTGGGAGTTCACCGAAGTGCTGGCCGGGCTGGCACCGGGCGAACGGGTTGTCACCTCGCTGGAGCGCCAGGGTGTCAAGCCAGGTGCCCGGGTGGTGGCCGATGAAGCAGCCAAACCATGAGTGCGGCGCAAATTGAGTTGAGCGGCATTGAGCGCGTCTTTCATCTGGGCGACTCGGAGGTCCACGCCTTGCGCCGGCTTGACCTGCGCATCAGCGCCGGTGACTATCTGGCGGTGATGGGGCCATCGGGCTCGGGCAAGTCAACCTTGCTCAATTTGCTGGGTTTGCTGGATCGCCCCAACGCCGGTGTTTACCAGTTGGAAGGTCGCGATGTGACGACGCTGTCACCCGATGAGCAGGCGCGGGTGCGCAGTCAACGCATCGGCTTTGTGTTTCAGAGCTTTCATCTGGTGCCGCGTTTGACGGCTTTTGAGAACATCGCGCTGCCGATGATGCTGGCCGGACTGGCCCCGGCAGCGCGCACGGCACGGGTGGCGCAAGCCCTGAAAGACTACGGGCTGGAAGACCGGGCCGGTCACCGCCCCGATCAACTGTCGGGCGGGCAGCGCCAGCGGGTGGCGATTGCGCGCGCCACCATCATGGGGCCAGCCGTGATCCTGGCCGACGAGCCGACCGGCAACCTTGATCGCGGCACCGGTGAAGAAGTGGTGCGTCTGCTCGAAGCGCTGAACCAGCGCGGCGTGACGCTGATCATGGTTACCCACGACACCGGCCTGGGCGCGCGGGCGCGACGCCAGTTGCAGATGGAAGACGGCGCACTGCAACATGATTCGGCAGCCACCTCATGCGCGGCCCCGACCTGATTCGCTTTGCGCGGGATGCCGCCACCGGCAACCCGCTGCGGGCTTCGCTGTTGGTGCTGGCGATGGCCATTGGTGTGGCCGCCGTGGTGGTGTTGACGGCGCTCGGTGATGGCGCCAGGCGGTTTGTGATGAACGAGTTTTCGTCACTCGGCAGCAATCTGGTGATTGTGTTGCCGGGGCGCTCGCAGACCGGCGGCTTCAACCCCGGCAACGCCATCACCAGTACCCCGCGTGACCTGAGCATTGACGATGCACAAGCCCTGTTGCGCGCCAGTGCAGTGCGCCGGGTGGCTCCGCTGGCCATTGGCACCTCCGAAATCAGTGCCGGTGGCAAACTGCGCGAGGTGATGGTGGCGGGCACCACGGCAAGCTACATCGCAGTGCGCCAGATGACGCTGGCGCAGGGGCGCTTTTTGTCTGAGGGGGACTGGCGCCAGGGCAGCGCCGAGGCGGTGATTGGTGCGCGGGTGCGTGACGAGCTGTTTGGCGCAGCACCGGCCATGGGTCAATTGGTGCGCATTGGTGACCGCCGCTTTCGGGTGGTGGGGGTGCTGGCCAGCAGCGGCCAGGGTCTGGGCATGAACACCGATGAGCTGGTGATGGTGCCGGTGGCCCAAGCGCAGGCCATGTTCAACAGCACGACGCTGTTTCGGGTGCTGGTCGAGGCCGACAGCCGCGATGCCATTGAGCAAGTCAAGACACAGGTGCTGGCGATCATCAAGCAGCGCCATGACGATGAGGAGGATGTGACGGTCATCACCCAGGACGCCGTGCTGGCCACTTTTGACCGCCTGCTCGGCACCCTGACCCTCGGTGTGGCCGGCATTGCCGCCATTAGTCTGGCGGTGGCTGGCATTCTGGTGATGAACGTGATGCTGGTATCGGTCACCCAGCGCACCGCCGAGATTGGCCTGCTCAAGGCGCTGGGTGCCACCGGCGGCACCATTCGCTTGCTTTTTTTGGTTGAGGCCAGCGTGTTGTCGCTGGCCGGGGCGCTGCTGGGTTTTGTGCTCGGGCAGCTTGGTGCCGCGCTGATTCGGCAGTTGTACCCGACTTTTCCGGCTTACCCGCCCGACTGGGCGGTGTTGGCCGGACTGGCCACGGCGCTGCTGACCGGCATGCTGTTTGGCGTGTTGCCAGCCCGCCGGGCGGCGCAACTTGACCCGGTGCAGGCGCTGTCGCGGCGCTGACTTTCATGGTCTGTCGGCCACCCCGAATAATGAAACCGTTCGCCCTGAGCCTGTCGAAGGGCTTTTCTATCAAGGCTGTGGTTCGACCCTTCGGTCAACTCAGGCCAGGCCAGGCTCACCACGAACGGCGGTGTTACACGTTAACCGGTCGGGAAGCCACTGTATGCTGATTCCGGATGCGATTTGGCTTGCTTTGCGGGCGGTCACGGCGCAGCGGCTGCGCAGTTTTCTCACGCTGTTGGGAATTGCGGTCGGCATTGCCGCCGTCATTTTGCTGACCTCGATCGGGGAGGGCATTCACCGCTTTGTGCTGGCCGAATTTACCCAGTTTGGCACCAACATCGCCAGCATCTCGCCGGGCAAAGTCAAGACCTCCGGCCCGGCACCGACCGGCATTCCGACCTCGGTGCGGCCGCTCACCCTTGACGATGCCCGCGCGCTGGCCCATTTGCCCTACATCACCGGCATGACGGCGACGGTCTGGGGCAATTCCGAAGTCAATGCCAACGGTCGGCTGCGCCGCACCACTGTCAACGGGGTGAGTGCCGACATCCTCAAGGTTTATCAGCTCAAGGTCCGCACCGGGCATTTTTTGCCCGACGAAGAACTGGAAAACGCCCGCGCCCTGCTGGTGCTTGGCGCCAAACTCAAAGAGGAACTGTTTGGCAATGCCAACCCGCTGGGCGCGCGGGTGCGCGTCGGCAACCTGCAGTTTCGGGTGATTGGCGTGCTGGAGGCCAAGGGGCAGTTTCTCGGGATTGACCTCGATGATGCGGCCTACATTCCAACGGCGCGGGCGCTTGAGCTTTACAACCGCGTCGGGCTGATGAAGATCGATGTCGCTTACCAGGAGGGCGTAGCGGCGGCACCGGTGGTGGCGCTGATCAAGGCCAGTTTGACGGCACGCCATGGCCGCGAAGACTTCACCATCACAACCCAGGAAGACATGCTGCGCACGCTGTCAAAGATACTCGACATCCTGACCATGGCGGTCGGCGCGCTGGGCAGCATCTCGCTGCTGGTGGGAGGTGTCGGCATTGTCACCATCATGACGATTGCGGTGACTGAGCGCACCAGCGAAATCGGACTGCTGGTGGCCCTGGGGGCACGGCGCAACACCATTCGCTGGCTGTTTCTGGGCGAAGCGGTGACCCTGTCGGCACTTGGCGGCGTCATGGGCCTGCTGCTTGGCATTGGTCTGGCGCAGTTGATTCATCTGGCGCTGCCGGCCCTGCCGGTGCATACGCCGCTGGTCTTTGTCATGCTGGCAGAATTGGTGGCGGTGGTGATTGGCCTGCTGGCGGGCGTGCTGCCGGCCAGTGCTGCTGCCAGACTGGATCCGGTCGAGGCGCTGCGCGCCGAATAGACGATGCCGGCCGACCCCGGAAAAATCCTGCCAGACCGGCCGCCAAACCAGTTGGCATTGGCGGTTGGCATTTCCGGTTACAAATCCAGGCCCAGCAGCCGGGCCAGCGCCGGGGTCTCGAGTGCCCCGTTGTTGCTGACAACTTCACCGGTGCGCCGGTTTTTGGCCAGAATGAAGGGCACCGAATCCACCCCCAGCGCGTTCAATAACTGGGTGTTGGCCTTGATCGCCTGCTCTATTTCGGGCGGGATGCTGCTTGATGCAGCCATGCCGCCACTGCCGGAAAGCAGCAGCTTTTCATGCTCGGTCATGGCCTGTGCCGGGTTGCCGGCAGCCAACAGGGCAGCCGCTTGCGCCAGGCTTTTGCCGCTGTTGAAGGCAATTGGCACCCAGACAAATTTCACCTTGTTGAGCAGCGGCTGGGCTGCGTTCCAGAGGTGACCACAATGCGGGCATTGCGGATCAAACAACACATAAACCGGCTGGGCGCTCATCATGGCACCTACCGTGAAGCCCTTGGCACTGGCGGCCACCGTGTCGTAGCTGGAGGCGGTGATGGCGGCGGCCGCCACTGGCGGCACTGGCGCATCATTTTTCGAGCAGGCGCCAGCGCTCAGGGCCATGGCAGCAATCAAGACAAGCTTCAGGGCGGCAGGTTTCAAGAGGTCTCCTTTAAACAAATGGATGAGGCCGCCATTCTCGCCGTGATGAATTTCCCATGCAGGCTGGTGGCCAGAAAATGCACACTTGGTTCGATGTCATATTGCTACTATTAAAATAGCTAGCTACGCTTGCTGCATAAGGGCTGGAAGGCAAAAAGATGCATCATCTGACCGACAGCGCCGAAGCGATCAACCCAGCTCGGCATTGGCGCTCATCGCTGTCACCCCGTCTGGCCCCTGCGCCTCTAACGCCACCTGCGCGCCCTCGGCGACACCGACCAGCCGAAATGCCGCCAGATCAAACAGCGGCGCCAGCCCGCGAAAGCTGAATGCCTTGACCGACTGCCCGGCTTGCTGGCGCACCATGTCCATCAGCAAAAAAGCGGTCAGCGGACCATGCACCACCAGCCCTGGGTAGCCTTCTTCCTGCATCGCATAGGGGCGGTCGTAGTGAATGCGGTGGGCGTTGAAGGTGAGTGCCGAAAACCGGAACAGCAGGCGCGGGTCAGGGGTGACGATGCGCGTCCAGGCGCCTGCCGGAGCCGCTGGCCAGTCAATCACCGGCGGGGCCGGCACGGCAGCCCCCGGCTCGCGATAGACGATGTCCTGTTCTTCCTCAAGGCAAAGCTGGTCGTTTTGATAGAAGCGGTAAAGCACCGAGACAAAGGCCAGCGAACCCGACTTGCCGGACTTTTGCTTGATGTCGCGGATTTCGGCCACCCGGCGGGCCGGCTGGCCGATCAGCAGCGGGTGATGAAACCGCATGCGCGCGCCGGCAAACATGCGCCGGGGGTAGGGAATTGGCGGCATGAAGCCACCGCGCTGCGGATGGCCGTCGGCGCCCAGCAGGGATTGCACCGCTTTGGGCAGAAAATACAGCCAGTGCCACAAGCTTGGCAGCGGCTGGCCTTTTTCCAGTGAAATCAGGCTATCGTCGAGCATGGCGGCAGCGGCCAGCGCAGGGGCTAAGCTGATGTCGTCTTCGGTGACTTCCTGGCGGCCGATCCAGGCGGCGAAATCTGTTGTCGATTCGGTCATGTAGCGATCCTTTCGGTTTTTGTGTTGGTGTTGGTTTTACAAAGGTGCCAAGGATAAAGCACAACCGGCTGTCATTTAGCCAGCGCCTGCACCGCGTTGGTTTGGCAGGCTTGTTGTTTGAATTTCAGCTTCGGTGCGGCTTGCCATGCATGCGTACAAGCTGCATAAGCCAGACCGTTACCCGAACAGTCCGGATGACTTGACGGTGTAAGCCGCCGGCTTGCTGCGCTGCTCCAGCACACCGGTCGCCACCAGCCGCCTGAGCCAGGTCTTGGCCTGAGCCGTGGACACCTCCAGTGCGGCGGCAATCTCGGTGTCTTTCATGGGTGTTTTCAATACCGTGCAGATGGCTTGGGTCGCTGCGCCAAACAGGGTTTGCGCCGGGTCGGGTGGTGACGCGAGGGCTGTCGCAGGCAGAAACTGAGTTGGCGGTATCGCGGGCGTGTCTGCTGCCACCACCGGCGGGGGGTGTAGATCAGGCAGCGCTGCGTCTGAAATGAGCGCTGCAATGTGCGACGCTGTTGCAGATGGTGTCGGCAGCGGCGCATCCAGCACGGCCGCCAGGCCCGCTGCATCCTGTGGCTCGGGCCATGCCAGCGCACCCTTGCCGCGCAAGGCATCGAGCCCGGCGGACGGCGCACCGGTTGAACGCACATACACCGGCACCAGGCGCAGTTTGTCCAGTTGCTCGGTGGCACCGGCCCAGGTGCCGCCTTTGCCGGCATCCGAACTGACCACCAATGCCGCATCGGCCAGCGCATAAATCAGCTTGTTGCGCTGCATGGCGTGGCCGACGTTGAAACCGGCGCTGGGGTCCCAGGGCGAGATCAGCAGCAACTGGCCGGCCAGCAGCGCATCGCGGTGTTCGCGGTTCATCACCGTGCGTTGCAGGCTGTCGGCCAGCACGCCGCACACCGTGCCACCCGCTTGCAGCGCACCGCGCATGGCCGCCTGGTCGATGCCTTTGGCACCACCCGAGACAATATTGCGCCGGGCGCTGGCAGCGAGTGCGCCCACTGCCTCGGTGCAGGCGATCAGGCTGTCATCAACATGGCGCGAGCCAACCACCGCCAGGCCACCGGCATCCAACAGGCGCAGATCACCGCAGCCATACAGCACGGCGGGGGCATCTTCGCGCAGGCGGGTTTTGAGGCGGCGCGGGTACTGGGCATCGGCCCGGCTGATCACCCAGATGGCGCGCGACTGCCATTGCTCCAGCGCCTGGCTGAGCAAAAAGCCGCGCGACAGCAGCCGCTGTAAACGATCTTTTTCTATAAGAAAATGGCAGCTAGCGCTTACTGCGTCTGCGTCGGCAGCTATCAAATCCATAGGCTGGTGCTGGCTGTCGCGCAGATGCCGGGCCAGGCGCTTGTATTCGCCGGGGGTCAGCAGATCGGGTGATGTGCCGCTGCGCCCGGCGATCAGCGGGGCGGTTAGTAGCAGAATGGCCTGGGTGTTGGGGGAGATCGTTAGGGCCGCCGGTGCCGGGCTGGCGAGCGACAACGCCGGCTCCCGTTCGGACAGCAGGCAGGGTGACGGCGGCGAAACAGGGGGTTTTGTCATGCAGATTCCTCATCTTGTCCAGCCAGCGCAAGTGCCAGCGGCCAAACCTCGCCGCTGCCACTGTGGCGCAACAGCCAGGCGCAAACGGTCAGCGTCCAGCGCGAATCAACCATATCGTCCACCAGCAGCACCGGGCCACGGCGCGGCAGACGATTAACGCAAACTGCCAGCGAGCCATCCACATTGCGTGCCTGCTGGGTGCTGTTGGCCATGGTTTTCTGTTCGGGGCGGTCTTCAGTTTTGGCCAGCACCGTGTGAAAAGGCAAGCCCAAAGCGGCGGCCAGGCGCCGGGCAAAGTCAGGTACCAAATCAGGATGGCGCAATGACGGCACGCAAGTTACCCAGGTGGGTGCGGGCTGCGGCTGCCACTGCTGGATCATGTTGAGGCAGGCGGTGACCAGGTCGTCGGCAAAATGGTGCTGCTGATACTTGCCTTGGCGCACCAGGCCACCCCAGCCAGCATCACCCCAGACGCACAGTGCTTTGCCGGACTGGGCCTGATGTTGCAATGCAATCTTTCCCTTAATGCTGTATTGCGGCAAGCCGTAGGCAGGCCACTGTTTGCGCGGCTCAATGGGCAAGCTGGTGCGACGCAGAAAAGTCACGGCATCCCGAACCAGCGACTGATTGACCGTGGCAGGCAAAGGTGGCAAAACCGGTGCTTTGACTGCATTCGTATCCCCATCAAGCGCACGCACCAAAAAACCCATGTGCTGACCAAAAGGCAACTTCACATAGTCGGCCATCTGCCGCTGCTCATCAAGGCGCAGTGTGGTCAGCCGTTCAGCCCGCTGCCAGAAAGTTTCACTCAAAATTGCAGCAGTCAGTTGCCATTTGCTGCCATCTCGGGCAATCGGGGCAGGCGACTCCAGCGACAGTAGGTCAATGGTTTTGTCCACCCACCCCTTGCTCAGATTGACCTGCCCAAGGATTTCTGGCACCGACAAACCTTGTGCAGATGCCCGGATCGCTTCCAGCACCCTGGCCACCTCGCTGCGGGTAGGAAAGGCACTGCGGATAAACCAGTCGGTAATGGCGGTTTCTTCTTGGCCGCTGAGCAGCACACCGTAAGCATGGTCAAGCGCCCGCCCAGCCCGGCCCACCTGCTGGTAATAGGCCACGACAGAGCCCGGCATCTGATAGTGAATCACAAACGCCAGATCGGGCTTGTCAAAACCCATGCCCAGCGCGGTGGTGGCGACCAGTGCTTTGACCTGGTTTTGCAGCAGCGCCTGTTCCAGTTCGACCCGGCGCTGCCCGGTTTCGCCGGTATATGCCTCGACTTTGAGGCCGCGCGACTTGAGCCAGTCGGCCACCAAATTGGCATCGCGCACCGTCAGCGTGTAAATGATGCCGTGGCCTTGCAGCGTGGCCACATGCTCGGCCAGCCAGGCCAGCCGCTCAGACTGCTGCGGCAATGCAATAGTTTGCAGCGCCAGCGAGGCGCGATTCAAATCTCCGCGTGAAATCTCCAGCTTGGGGCCAAGTGCCATAGTCAGATCGTCCATCACCCGGTTGTTGGCGGTGGCGGTGGTCGCCAGCAGCCGCAAATTGGCAGGCAGTGATTTGATGATGCGCTCCAGCAGGCGGTAATGCGGCCGAAAGTCATGCCCCCAGTCTGAAATGCAATGTGCCTCGTCCACCACCAGCAGGCCGATGCTTGCGGCAATGCCACTGAGCACCTGGGTGCGAAAACGCTCATTGGCCAAGCGCTCGGGCGAAATCAGCAGGATGTCGATCTCGTTGCGCGCCAGTTGTGCCTCGACATCGCTCCACTCGTCGTGATTGTTGGAGTTGATGGTGGCGGCACGCAGGCCCATGCGCTGCGCCGCTTCGATTTGGTTGCGCATCAGCGACAGCAGTGGCGAAATCAGCAGTGCCGGGCCGCTGCCTGCTTCGCGCAGCAGCTTGGCGGCGATGAAATAGACAAAACTCTTGCCCCAGCCGGTTTTTTGCACCACCAACAGCCGACTGCGGCCTTCGACGATATGCCGGATGGCATCCTCTTGGGCATCACGGAAGGTGGCGTTGGGGTCGCCGGAGCCGGTGCGCAGGAGTTGCAGGGCGCGAGTGGTGTTATAAAACATAAAAAGTAAGATGGCACCCAGCTTTACATTACCTTGCAGATAAAAACTTCTACAGAAAAAGTAGATTTCTAATTTATCTAGAAATGCCTAAGCGCTTGCCGAAAAACTTTTTCCGTAATCTGATCGGCTGACCCCAGTGGTAGGAGCTACTTTTATTACGGAAAGACTCTCCATTAAGCGCTTATTCGTCAAATTCCTAAATGTGAGTTACTTTGTAATGATATTTTTGTTCAAGCCTGTTAGATACAATAGACCTGTGGCATGCTTCATGTCGTTCTTCGATGCAAAATAAAACTACTCTTTTTGAATTAATATTTTCAAGACCTTCAACAAATGCATCAATATTAAAATATTCAAGTATCTTGCTTTCATACTCTAAAATGAAAATTTCACCCAATGCTTGCCTTTCGCTTTTTAGTTCTCCTTTATTGAGGTCTACTTGCTTTTGTAGCACTCTAATTTCCTTTGTGGGTGCCAACTGCAAAATATGACTATATTTTATTTCAAGTTCAGACAATCTTTTCTGAAGTTTAGTGCTGTTTACGAAAGTATACTTTGAACCTCTTACTGCTCGCCTTTGACGAATATCGCAAAAAGTGTCTATACGATTTTCAAGTAATTTATTAAAAAACTCTTGCTCTGTGGAGTTATATACTCCGATTGTAAAAAATTCCATTATTTGTATTTTTTTCTTGATGTAAAAGTAGTTTCATTGCCAAAAAGATCGACAACACCTTGCCCTTTTGTCAGTTCGCTCATTACTGTCAATTGATCTTTGATTTTACTCTGTTCGGCAATGTGTTGAATAACAATATTTCTCTTAAAGAGTTCTTGACCAATTAGTTTGCTTCGATGACATTCTTCAGGCTTTGTTTCGCTGCACATAATGGCGACATTTATATCTTTTTCGTATGCTTTAATTAATCTTGCTAATCCTTCTTTAAAAAAATCTTTATCCTTAATCAACTCATAACTTACCTTTCCCTCCAAATAGCATGATCGGTCCGATGGTAAGCCACCCAGCTTGTCGCCCATATAGATATAAGCTATGTTGACCGTACCCAAAGCATCCTTCATCAACTCACGATTAAATTGAGGATTATACCTTGAGTATGGACTTGTTCTTACATCAATTAAATACTCCACATTAAATGAACCTAATTCATTAAAAAAATATTGAAGCTCTTTATTTCCATGTCCTATTGTGTAAATCATAATTGATTTCCAATTTTATTTTCGTAAAATGAGAATGAATTACCGTTGAATAAATCAGGAACTGTAATTAATGCGGTAACCTGCTTCCAATACTGACCATGAAATTGCCTTGTGAGTCCAATTCGAATGTAACGATTAGCATTGGCATTAAATACTCTTATTAATTCATTAGAATAATTATTGTTATTTACACTCTTTTGATATTTTATAAAACATAACGTCAAAAGATCTTTGACAGGAATACCAGAATGAAGATGTCCAGAGTGGTCAATGAAAGTTATACGCACTTTGAATTGTCCAAAACTAATTTCATCCCATATCTGCAAAATTCTCTTTGCTTTTACAATGAACAATGATTTATCTTGTGGCTGAATCGCTTGGTTTAAATCAGAAATTGCCATTTTGTTTAGAACATTGATAATTTCCTGGTTTGATAAATGCTTTATGAATTTTGGTGCAAAGTTTTCATTTATTATCCAATCTTCTGTATGATGAATCTGCTCTGGTCGGTAGTGTTTAAATTCAATTTCTACAAGATTGAAATGACTGATCACTTGTGTTTCTCCATCAAGTGTAAAGTCTCTTTGAAGTCCTGCTCTAAATAGAGGTCTAACAAATCTCCAAGTTTTTAGATCAACTCCACTTACACAGATATTCCCGTGATTCATTTGAGTTATGCCGGTAATAATTATTTGTTTGCGGAATAGGCCTTGCCTGCCACAGATGCTGCAAATTACACCTGCATTTGATATTATCGGTCGCGTTAGTTGTTGACCGCACGCGATGCAAAAGTTTTGTATAACTGACATCTTTATTGTTTTTTTAGACTGTTAATATTATTAAGTAATATAACTTTATATTTTTAATTCAAACATTCAGCACCCCCACCCGTTGCTCAGTATTCAACACCGAACTAATCTTCGCCGCAGACTTCAATTTCACAATAAAGTTACATCCCTTATTCTCTGGCAACCATCTCGGACAACCCAGAAAATACTCATCCAGAATCTGGTCACTGCTTTGATTTTTCCGGCGCAGGCGCAAGCTCTCGCCATGAATCGGGCAGCGGTAGGTGGCAATTCCCATTCTTTTGAACTGCTGAGCAAGGCGCACTCTGTCGAGCGCCTGCCGAATGCGCCGCACCTTGGTCGGGTTGACCACTTCGCGGGTTGGCGTGGCCGGGTCGATTTCAAACTCTGACCGGTTCAAGTTGGCAAACAGATTCAGGTCATCGTGTTCGCGCAGTTCGCCTTTGAGGTCTTCAAGTGACAGGCTCATAACGTATCCCTTTTTTGTTGCAGTCATTGATTTGTTCGTACTGGGATTGACGGTGCAATCAGCCGGCTGCTTCTGGTGACAACAGTCACAAACTGTAACCGGTTTGCAGGAGCGACCGTAGATAGTGTCTGAACGAAAACCCTATTTGCTAATATAAATCAACAAGTTACATCATTTTTTTGAAACGAAGATTTTCAAAAAAATTTTGCTTTCCTAAGGGCGATTTTCTGAAAGTCGCGTAAAACGACTGTTTTGCAG
>CAIQOO010000052.1 GCA_903873485.1 uncultured beta proteobacterium
AGTGGTGACTTGCCCCTGCTGCTTGAAATCACCAAAAACCCGGTTTGGGATGCAGTTGGCAAATTGACCGGGGTGCAAGGCATCGGGCGCGACATCACAAAGCGCCGGGCGGCTGAAAATGCCCTGCAAGCCGCCAATGTTCAGCTTCGCATGCTTGATCTGTGCATTGCCAGGCTCAATGAGGTGGTACTCATCACCGAGGCTGAGCCGTTTGACCGGCCCGGCCCGCGCATTGTGTTTGTCAACGATGCGTTCGAGCGTATGACCGGCTATAGCCGCGCCGAGGTGCTGGGCATGAGCCCGCGTTTGCTGCAAGGCCCCAAAACCCAGCGCAGCGAACTTGACCGCGTCCGCCGGGCTTTGACGGCATGGCAAAGTGTGCATGTGGAGCTGATCAACTACAAGAAAAATGGCGATGAATACTGGGCAGAAATTGACATTGTTCCGGTGCCCGGCGACAGGGGCTGGTTTACCCACTGGATTGGGGTACAGCGCGACATCACCGCGCGCAAGGCAGCCGAGGCCGAGATGCTGCAAATTTGCGACCGGGCGCTGGAAGCCTCGCGGCTGAAATCCGAGTTCATGTCATCCATCAGCCATGAAATGCGCACCCCGATGAATGTCGTGATTGGCATGGCCACCCTATTGCTGGGCACCGAACTTAGCCCCAAACAAAAGATGTTTGTCAACCACATCGCCAGTGCCGGTCAGGACTACCTGCAGGTGATCGACAAATCGCTGGATTTTTCCAAACTGGAGTCCGGCAAACTGGCACTTGACTGCCTGCCGTTTGAACTGCGGCCGATGCTGCTGGCCTGTGAACTGTTGATCACCACCAAAGCCCAGGCCAAAAAAATCGAGTTTCACAGCCGCCTGGATGCCAATTTGCCGCAGCAGTTGATGGGCGACGAACATCGGCTCCAGCAGTGCTTGCTGATTTTGCTCGACAACGCCGTCAAGTTCACCGCCAGCGGCCGCATTGAACTGGTGGTGCAGGGCGTGGCAGGCGAGGGCGCTGCTGCGCTGCTGCGTTTTGAGGTGCATGACAGCGGCATTGGCCTGACCGATGTGGTGCGCGAGCGGCTGTTTCACCCCTTTGTGCAGGGCGATGGCTCCACCACCCGCAGCTATGGCGGCATTGGGCTGGGGCTGATTATTTGCCAGCAACTGGTGACGCTGATGCAGGGCCGCATCGGGGTTGACAGCAGCGCCGGGCAGGGCTGCCGGTTCTGGTTTGAATTGCCCCTGCGAGCCACGCCATGACCAAATTTCTGGGCTTTTTTGAGCGCCTCACGCTGGGCACCCAGTTGCGCTGGGGCATTGGCGTGCTGTTGGGCATCAGCGTGTTGCTGGGAGCGCAGGCGATCTACAACGCCCGCTTGCAAGCCCGGCAGGTGCGGCACATGTACGAACAGGAATTATTGGGCGTGTTGGCCATCAATGAGGCCCATGTCCATTTGATGGAAGTCGGTCGGTCATTGCGGCAAATGCTGCTGGCACCCCATGCCGACGAGCGTGCCAATGCGCAACGCGACCTCAGCGCAGCGCGGCAACTGCTGGTGGTCAACCTGAAAAGCAGCAAAATTCATTTCGTCACGGCAGAGAATCAACGTCTGTTAATTGCCACGCAGGATGCCTTGACACGTTATCTGCAAAACGTCGATCATATTTTGGGTGAGGTGATGCAGGATCGCAGCTTTCGCCAGGATGCAACATCGGCGCTGCTATTCAAGGGCAATAACGTGGCCACTTTTGAAGAGAGCGAACGGTTGATGGGCGAACTGGTCAAAAACAAGGAAGCGGGCGCCTTGCAGACCTGGCAAAACGCCGACGAGTTTGCGCGCGGCACCGAACGGGTTAGCCTGGGTCTGCTGGTTTTTGGACTGCTGGCGGGTCTGGGCACCGGGGTACTGCTGGGGGCTACGGTGCGGCGACCGATCGAGCGCCTGCGCGCCAGCGTTGACGGCCTGGCGCAAGGACGGCTTGACGAGGTGGTGCCCCATGCCGACTTTGACAACGAAATAGGTGCCCTGGCTCGCTCGATTGCGGTGCTGCAACAAGCTGCCCGCGATGTGAGCACCATGCGCTGGGTCAAATCGACGGCAGCAGACATGGTCGCCTATGTCCTGAAGATCGAGAAACTCGATGAATTTGCCAACACCTTGATGGACCAGCTCATCCCGCTGATAGGCGCACAGACCGGGCTGCTGTATGTCTGGGACACGCACAGCGGCCACTATGGCTTTGCCGGGGCTGTCGGGGTGAGCAACCCTGGCACGTTGAAGCCGGCGTTTGCGCTCAATGAAGGTCTGGTGGGCCGGTGCGCTGCTCAGGCCAGCCCGATGCGGATCAGCGATGTGGCGCTGGCGGATCTGCGCGTGTGCTCCGGGCTGATGGATGCCGCACCACGCACCGTGCTGATCGTTCCGGTGATCAGCATCAGCACCGGTGCCGTGCTGGCAGTGCTGGAGCTGTGCAGTGTGGGCCGGTTCGAGCCAGCCCATCAGGCGCTGCTTGACGAGATGCTGCCGCTGATTGCGCTGAATCTGGAAATACTCGAGCGCAACCGGGTCACCCATGACTTGCTCACCCGCACACAGACCCAGGCCCGGGATTTGCAGCGCTCTGAAGAAGAACTTCAGGCGCAGCAAGAAGAGCTGCGCTGCCAGGCGGAAGAATTGCACGAGCAATTCACAGTCACGCAGTCCGCCAAGGACTTGGCCGAGGAAGCCACCCGTGCCAAGAGCGAGTTTTTGGCCAATATGAGCCATGCGATTCGCACCCCGATGAATGCCGTGATCATGCTGTCGCATCTGGCGCTCAAAACCGAACTCGCGCCCAAGCAACGCGATTACCTGGAAAAAATCCACAGCGAGGACAAGTCCCTGCTCGACATCATCAACGATATTCTGGACTACTCAAAAATTGAAGCCGACAAGGTGACGCTGGAGTTGGCCCCGTTCTGGCTCGACAACCTGCTCGACAGTGTCAGCACCCTGGTGGCGCAAAAAGCGCAAGAAAAAAATATTGAATTTTTGATCCATGTGCATCCCGATGTGCCGCAAGCGCTGGTGGGAGACGCCACCCGCTTCAAGCAGGTGCTGACCAACCTGACTGACAACGCCATCAAATTTACCGAGTCTGGCC
>CAIQOO010000053.1 GCA_903873485.1 uncultured beta proteobacterium
CGATGTCAAGGACGTGAAATTCGAGCACGCCACCGGCTACAAGCAGGCTGACAACATGCGCACCTACGACAGCCGCACCTACGAGGGTGCCTACATGGCCGGCGTGATTGCCGGCAAGATGACCAAGAGCAACACGCTGGGTGTGGTGGCGTCGATCCCGATTCCTGAAGTCATCCGCAACATCAACAGCTTCACGCTCGGTGCGCAAAGCAGCAACCCCAAGATCAAGACCAAGGTGGTCTGGGTCAACGGCTGGTTTGACCCGCCCAAAGAAACCGAAGCCGCCACCAGCCTGATCAATGGCGGCGCCGACGTGCTGTTCCAGAACACCGACTCCCCCGCCGTGCTGAAAACCGCCGAGGCCAAGGGCAAGCGCGCCTTTGGCTGGGACTCCGACATGACCGCTTACGGCCCGAAGGCGCACCTGGCCTCGGCGGTGATCAACTGGGCGCCCTATTACATCAAGTCCACCCGTGAAGCGCTTGAAGGCAAGTGGACCGGTGGTGGCGCATCCTGGTGGGGCGTGAAAGAAGGCGCGATTGACATTGTCTCGATCGCCGAAGACGTGCCCGCCGAAACCAAGGCAAAAGTCGAAGAAGTCAAAAAAGGACTGGCCGACGGCAGTTTTGTCATCTGGAAAGGCCCGATCATCGACAACACCGGCAAAGAGCAAGTTGCCAAGGATGCCGTCGCCGATGACAAGTTTCTCGGCGGCCTGAGCTTTTTTGTCAAGGGCGTCGAAGGCAAGATCCCCGGCGGCAAATAAGCTCATCGCCAGGTTATTCGGCCACCGACTGCAGCCGCTCGGTGGCTGAAATCGCATACACCCGGCCTTTTGCATCAACCAGCGGCGTCGCCACCAGCGAGATATTGATCACGGCACCGCTGCAAGTCAGCCGTTGCGTCGTGATCGGCCCGATCACCTGCGCCTGGCTCAGCAGCTTGAGCCGGGCCATGGTCTGCTCCAGCGCGGCGGCCGGCACGCGTTCTTGCAGGGTCAGCTTGAGCGCCTGCGCCTCGCTCCAGCCGTACATGCGCTCGGCGGCCGGGTTCCAGGCCAGCACGCGACCCTCCAGGTTAGTCATCACAATGGCGTCAAACGCGTCATGCAGCACCACCGCCAGGCGGGCCAGCCGGTTGGCGTGCTCCAAGTTCAACCTCCAGGCGCTTGAGTTCGCTGATGTCGCTGAAGGTGATCACCGCACCTTCAATCACGTTGTCGAGCGTGCGGTAGGGCCGGATGCGCAGGGTGAACCAGGCGCCGTCGGTGGTTCGCACCTGCGCCTCTTTGGGCACCAGCGAGTCGAGCACGGTCTGCACATCGTCCACCAGGCTGCCGTAGCCGACCAGGTTGGACACAATGTGGCCGACCGGCCGGCCCACGTCGCTGGCAATCAGGTTGATCAGTTGCGAGGCGGTGGGGGTAAAACGCAAGATGCGCAGTTGGTGATCGACAAACACGGTGGCAATGCCGGTGCCCGCCAGCAGGTTGTTCATGTCGTTGTTCAGGCGCGACAGGTCATCGACCTTGACGTTCAGCTCATTGTTGACGGTCGATAGCTCCTCGTTGACCGACTGCAATTCTTCTTTGGAGGTTTCCAGCTCTTCGTTGGTGCTTTGCAGCTCTTCATTGACCGACTGCATTTCCTCGTTGCTGGATTTGAGCTCTTCGTTCGAGCTTTCCAGCTCTTCGTGGGTGCTTTGCAGGTACTCGTCCTTGGCCCGCAGTTCGTGGCGCAAGGCGGCAAGCTGGGCCTGCAGCTCCGGCTGCTGCGCCGCGCCGGACTCAGCCAAAGCGGCTGGCGCTGTTGGCACGATGGTGCCGACGGTCTCCTGATCCATCGCCTCTTCAAGAATCACCAGGTACAGTTGTGCATCAAGCAAGACCGGCGGCTCGATGATTTCGCTGCCCATCACCATCTCGGCGGCCGACATCTGGGTGGCCACCGGTCGCACGCTCAGGTTGACCCGGATGTAGTGGCCATTGGTCTTGACCCGCACCCCCTGCGTGCGCACCGTCTCCTGCCGGGCGGCGGCCCGGTGCAGCGCATTCGAGAGGGCCGGGCGCAGGCCTTCGCGGGCCATTTTCAGGATGTTGGACACCGTCACTTCGCCTGGGGCCGGCTCCAGAAACATGCCGGTGCGCCCATGCAGGTAAAGAATGTCGCCGACGGTGTTGATCAGCGCGCCGGCCGGGGCCACCTGGGCCAGCATGGCCTGTTCGGTCAGTTCGCGCAGCGGCAGCTTGGCCGGAAAAGTCTCTTTGCCATGCATCCGCGGCAGTGCCGCATCCAGCGCCGACAGCGGTGGCAAAAACCGGGTGGGCGAGCGGGTGATGCCGAGGTCCACATTTTTGCGCTGATACAGCTTGGCCTTGCGGTCCAGCGAGGCAAACAGTGTCAAAGAATCGCCAATTCCCTCCGATGTGCCCAAAAACAAAAAACCCTTGGGGTTGAGCGCGTAATGAAACAGCGGCATCAGGCGTTTTTGCAGATCGGCGCCCAGGTAAATCAGCAGGTTGCGGCAGGTGATCAGGTCAAGCCGGGAAAACGGCGGGTCCTTGATCAAGTCCTGCTCCGAGAACACCAGCATGTCGCGAATGCTTTTGTGAATCCGGTAGCCGCCGCCGTCTGGCTCGGGGGTGAAAAAGCGTGCCAGCCGCAGCGGCGTCAGGTCGGTGGCAATGCCCAGCGGGTACAGGCCGGTGCGGGCGATGGCAATCGCCCGGCTGTCAATGTCGGTGGCAAACAGTTGCACGGTGTAGCTTTGCCGCAGCGCTTCCATACGCTCTTGCAGCAAAATTGCCACCGAATAAGCCTCTTCGCCGGTGGAGCAGCCGGCCACCCAGATGCGCACCACACCGTTGCTGATGGACTTGCCGGCAAACAGCAGGGGAATGACCTGATCTTCAAACACCTGAAAAGCCTCGGGGTCGCGAAAAAAGCTGGTCACGCCAATCAGCAAATCACGAAACAGCGCCTCAATCTCTTCGGGGGCATGCTGCAAAAAGCGCACATATTCTTCAATCAGGCTGATCTGTTGCACCGACATGCGCCGCTCGATGCGGCGGTGGACGGTGCTGGGCTTGTACTGCGAAAAATCATGCCCGGTCTGGGTGCGCAGCAGGATGAAAATCTTCTTGAGCGCACTCTCGTTGACCAGCATCGGCTTGTCGGCCCGCAAGGACAAATTGCCAAAGGCATATTTCACATAGTTGATGAGCTGCGCGGCCATCTGGTTGACGCTGAGCTGGTAGTCCACCACCGCCGTGGCAATCGCGCTGCGCGGCATGCCGTCAAATTCGGTGGTCTCGGGGGTCTGGGCCATCACCATGCCGCCCGCCGACTTGATGGCGCGCACCCCCAAAGTGCCGTCGCTGCCGGTGCCCGACAGCACGACGCCAATGGCCCGCTCGCGCTGGTCGGCCGCCAGCGACTTGAAGAAAAAGTCGATTGGCAGGCGCTGGCCGCGCGGCGCGGTCGGCTCCAGCAACTGCAACACGCCCCCCAGCAGCGCCATGTCGTAGTTGGGCGGGATGATATAGACGCAGTTGGGCGCCACCGCCATGTTGTCTTCAACCTCAAACACCGGCATCGGGGTGTAGCGGCGAATCAGCTCGGCCAGCATGCTTTTGTGGTCCGGGGCCAGGTGCTGCACCAGCACAAAAGCCATGCCGATATTCACATCTTTGGGCATGCCCGAGAAAAACGCCTCAAACGCCGCCAGCCCGCCAGCCGAGGCGCCAATGCCGATGATCGGAAAGCTTGGCGGGTTGTTGGTCAGCAGCGGCAACACACTGTCGGCGGGCGCCGCATCTGCGTCGGCGGGCGTTGGCAGTTGCGCGGTGGCTGGATGCGGCGCGGCTGGCGGTTGATCGGTCATGCTGTGCTCCTGTTCTGATGGCTGGTGTGGGGACGGCGGCTCTTGCCGGGAGCGCGCCGACAAGTGTAGAGCTTGCGGGCAATAAAGGCTTCGACCCTTCGGCCAAGCTCAGGACAGGCCAAGCGCCGCCCGAACGGGATGCCTCCCTCCAACTTGAATTTATTTAAAATG
Organism: uncultured beta proteobacterium; assembly: GCA_903873485.1. Classification (GTDB taxonomy): domain Bacteria; phylum Pseudomonadota; class Gammaproteobacteria; order Burkholderiales; family Burkholderiaceae_C; genus Rhodoferax. The sequence continues at coordinate 4,054 of CAIQOO010000053.1, forward strand.
ATAGCTGTCAGCGCTTGCTGCATAAGGGCTAGAGCCTGTTTTGGCATAAAAATTGCACTTATGTTCGGCAGCGCACAGATGGCCCGCCGCTGCCGCCTTATGCTGGTTGCCATGGAAAAAGCTGACATCAATGGCCAACCCGCCAATAACCGGCAAGGCGAACGGCGTATAAGGGCCGAAGGCGCACCCATGCGCCCATGACAGCGCCAGCCACCAAACCAACGCTTGCCGCAAACGGCTGGCTCCACGAGTAAATCCACTTGAAAATCATCCAAAAGACCCTGGGCTGGCTGATAGCCGCCCTGCTGCTTTTTGCCGCTGGCAGCGTGTTTACGTTCTGGTCTTACCAGCAGATAGCCGATGCGTCGCGTGAGCGTCGCCATTCGCGCGACGTCATCACCACGGCGCAGGTGTTTTTGCTGGCCTTGACCGACGCCGAAACCAGTCAGCGCGGTTTTGCCCTGACCGGCAGCGCGACCTATCTGCAGCCCTATCTGGCGGCGCATGATCAGGTCAAGACCCGGTTCCAAGCGCTGCAGGCGCTCAGCAAGCTGCCCGCCGCGCAGCGCCACCTGGCGCTGGTCGCCCCTTTGCTGGATGAAAAAATGAGCGAACTGGCCGCCGTGATCGAGCTGCGCCGCACCGGCCAGCCGGGTGCGGCGCAGGCGCTGGTGACAAGTGGTGCGGGCCGACAACTGATGGTGCAGATTCGCGCCGAACTGGGCGACTTCATGGGCTTGCAAGAGGAGGCGCAGGCGCGGCACAACGACGAGTTTGATGCAGCCATGCGCCAGATGCTCGGCATCATGGTGGCCTTTAGCCTGCTGGCGCTGTTCTTTTCGGTGTCGATGGCCTATCTGCTGTACCAGCGGGCGCAGCAACAGGTGAAAGAACGGTTTCACCTGCAAACCCGGCAAATGCTGCAGCAGCAGGAAGAAAGCAACGTGCAACTGCGGCAAACCCTCCTCAAGCTGCAAGACAGCGAAAACAAGCTGGCGGTCACGCTGAGTTCGATTGGCGACGGGGTGATTGCCACCGATGCAGCGGCCTGTGTCACGCTGCTCAACCCGGTGGCGCAACGGCTGACCGGCTGGACCGAAGAGCAGGCGCTGGGCCAGCCCATCGACGCGGTGTTTTGCATTGTCAACAAGGAAACCCGCCTGCCGGCGACCATTCCGGTAGCGCTGGCGCTGGCGCATGGCACGGTGCAGGGGCTGGCCAACCACACCGTGCTGATCGACCGCAGCGGCCTGGAATACGACATTGCCGACAGTTGTGCGCCGATTCGCGACCACCAGGATGCGGTGGTCGGCGCGGTGCTGGTGTTTCGCAATGTGACGGTGGAATACGCGGTGCAGCAGTCGCTGCGCGACAGCGCGGCGCTGGTGCAGACGATTTTGAACACCGTGGTCGATGGCATCGTCACCCTGCACGCGCAAGGTGGCCTGATCGAAACCGCCAACCCGGCGATTGAGAAGATGTTTGGCTACAGCGCAGCCGAGCTGGTCGGCCAGGGCTTTGGCCTGCTGATCCCGGAGCTTGATCAGGAGCAGCACCGGGTGTCGCTGACGCATTACGGCGCCAGTGCCGAGCAGCGCGCCAGTGGCGTCGGCCGCGAGGTGATGGGCCGGCGCAAGAATGGCAGCCTGTTTCCGCTGGAGATTGCCGTCAGCGAGATGCAGCTCGGCGGGCAAGCCTATTTCACCGGCATTTTGCGCGACAACACCACTCGCAAACAGGCCGAAGAGGCGCTGCGCAAGGCCGGTGCCCTGCAAAAGGCGATTTTTGACAGCGCCAACTTCTCCAGCATTGCCACCGATGCCAGGGGCGTGATCCAGATTTTCAATGTCGGGGCCGAGCGCATGCTGGGCTACAGCGCCGCCGAGGTGGTGAACCGGCGCACCCCGGCCGACATTTCGGACCCGCAGGAGATCGTGGCCCGGGCCAAGTCGCTGAGCGCCGAGCTGGAAACCGAGATCACGCCCGGCTTTGAAGCGCTGGTGTTCAAGGCCTCGCGCGGCATTGAAGACATTTACGAGCTGACCTACATCCGCCAGGACGGCAGCCGGTTTCCGGCTGTGGTGTCGGTCACCGCGCTGCGCGACGAGAACGAGGCCATCATCGGTTACCTGCTGATTGGCACCGACAACACGGCCCGGCAGGCGGCCGAGGTGGAGCGCATGCGCCTGGACCAGGTGTTGCGTGACAAAAACACCGAGCTGGAATTGGCCCGCGCGGCGGCCGACAAGGCCAATCTGGCCAAATCCGAGTTTCTGTCTGGCATGAGCCATGAGCTGCGCTCACCGCTGAATGCGATTCTGGGTTTCGCCCAGTTGATGGAGTCTGGCAACCCGCTGCCCACCCCCACCCAGAAAGCCAGCATCGACCAGATTTTGCGCGCTGGCTGGTACCTGCTGGAGCTGATCAATGAGGTGCTGGACTTGGCGCTGATCGAGTCTGGCCGCTTGTCGCTGTCGCGCGAGCCGGTAGCGCTGGCCGATGTGCTGCAAGACTGTCAGACGCTGATTGAGCCGCTGGCACTCAAAAAACAGATTCATTTACATTTTGCGCCGCATGTGTCGCCTTGTTTTGTCGGTGCCGACCGCACCCGCCTCAAGCAGGTGCTGATCAACCTGCTGTCCAACGCCATCAAATACAACCGGCAGGGCGGCAGCGTGCACGTCACCTGCAGCGAACGCGCCACCGGCTGGATGCGCATCAGCGTGCAAGACACTGGTGCCGGCCTGTCGTCGGCCGATCTGGCGCAACTGTTTCAGCCGTTCAACCGGCTCGGCAAAAAAGACAGCGATGAAGAGGGCACCGGCATCGGCCTGGTGGTCAGCCGCCGGCTGGTCGAGCAAATGGGCGGCGACATTGGCGTCATCAGCACCGTGGGTGCCGGCAGCGTGTTCTGGATAGAACTGGCCTTGATGAACGCGCCACAGTTCAGCGACAGCATGACAGACATGCAACTCTCGCCCGCCACGCCGCTGATCGACGGCAACCGGGTGCGCACCCTGTTGTATGTGGAAGATAACCGGGCCAATATGGAACTGGTAGAGCAACTGGTGGCACGACGGCCCGACCTGCGTCTGTTTGGCGCCGAAGATGCCATGCGCGGCATTGCGCTGGCGCGCGAACACCTGCCTGATGTGATCTTGCTCGACATCAACCTGCCCGGCATCAGCGGCCTGCAGGCGCTGAAAATCTTGCAAGAAGATGCTGCCACCCGGCATATTCCGGTGCTGGCGCTGAGCGCCAATGCGATGCCGCGCGATATTGAACGGGGTCTGGCTGCCGGCTTCTTTCGCTACCTGACCAAGCCGATCCGGGTGGCCGAGTTCATGGATGCCCTAGACACCGGGCTGGCGCTGGCCAAGGCGCAGCTCAGAGCCAGGGCAGATGATCACAGCCGGCGAACTCCGGCATTTCAGGTTAAATCGGCCTCCAGCCCTTTTGGCACTGACTTAAGCGCAATTGGTTGCCAAATTTCCCGTTCGCCCTGAGCTTGTCGAAGGGCAATGAGGGCTTCGACAAGCTCAGCCCGAACGGGATTCCCCCTTAAGTCAGTGCCATTGGGCCTCCAGCCCTTTTGGGTACTGCGCAGGCAGCTATTTATTCAGGAGTTTTGTTTGAGCTTTTATGAAGAAAAAAACCGGGCGGCGGGCATGTTAGTGGCAGGTTCGGCACCACAATCGGTCAACCAGAGAGGCCAAGCATGACCATTCCTGCCAGAGATATTCCAGATTCGGTGCTGTCGGTCAGCGCCTTGCAGTCGTTGCGCCGCCGTGCCGAGGACAGCCGCCGTCTTCTCGACTCGCTGCCGGCACCGCTGGTTTGCGAGATGCGGCCAGAAGATGCCCAACTGCTGTTTCATGAACTGCGGGTACACCAAATCGAGCTGGAGCTGCAAAACGAGGAACTGCGCCGGGTGCAAGTCGAACTGGAAGTGGCACGCGAGCGCTACTTTGACCTCTACGACATGGCTCCGGTGGGCTACTGCACGGTCAATGAAGAGGGCCTGATTCTGGAAGCCAACCTGACCGCCGCCAACTTGCTGGGCGTGTCGCGCAGCGGCCTGGTAAAGAAGCCGATCACCCGTTTCATGCCACGGGCGCAGCAAGCCTTGTACCAGCAGTGCTGCCAGCAGGTGCATGCACTCGGGCAAACGCAGAATTGCGAATTGCAGATGCTCAACGCCAATGGGGCGCCGGTCTGGATCGGCCTGGCGGCCAATCTGGCCCAAGGCCCCGAGGGTGTCTCCACGCTGCGCGTCATGCTCAAGGACATCAGCGAGCGCAAGCAGCTCATCGGCGAACTTCAAGAACGTAATGTCGAGCTGGAACATACCCGCCAGGTGGCTGACAAGGCCAACCGTGCCAAGTCTGACTTTCTGGCGAGCATGAGCCACGAGCTGCGTTCGCCGCTGAACGCCATCCTGGGCTTTGCGCAACTGATGGAGATCGGCACGCCGGCCCCGACACCGGCGCAAAAGTCGGCCATTGACCAAATTTTGCATGGCGGCTGGTATTTGCTGGATCTGGTCAATGAAATCCTGGACCTCGCGGGCATCGAGTCAGGCCAACTGGCGCTGACGATGGGCACCGAGTCGCTGGCCGAGGTGTTGCAGGACTGCCAGATCATGATTGCGCCGCAGGCTGCGGCCAGCGGCATCCAGATCAGCTTTCCCCGCTTTGAGCAGGCGTGTCTGGTGTTTGCCGACCGGCGCCGGGTCAAGCAGGTGCTGATCAATCTGCTGAGCAATGCCATCAAATACAACCGGCCACAGGGCACGGTCGAGGTGGCCTGGAGCCTGCACTCGCCGGCGCGGGTACGCGTCAGCGTCAAGGACAGCGGCATGGGCCTGACACCTGGGCAACTGGCGCAACTGTTCCAGCCGTTTAACCGGCTGGGCCAGGAGAGTGGCCCGCACGAGGGCACCGGCATCGGGCTGGTGGTCAGCCGTCGGCTGGTGGAACTGATGGGCGGCCACATGGGTGTCCACAGCACGCCGGGCGAAGGCAGTATGTTCTGGTTTGATCTGGCGCTGGCTGGCAGCACGCCATGAGCAGCTTTCCGATCGTGTGCGTCGGCGGCTCGGCCGGCGGGCTGGATGCCTATATCCGGCTGCTGAAAAATCTGCCGCCCGACATGGGCGTGGCGATTGTCATCGTCAACCACCTGACCCTGGTGGCGACCCAGTTGCACGAGGTGTTGCTGCGCTTTTCCAGCATGCCGGTGGTGCTGATTACCGACGGCCTGATGGTCGAGCCCAACTGTGTTTTCATCATTCCATCGAACCGCGACCTGCATGTTGAAAACGGCTGCTTTCACCTCAGGCCGATCTCCAAGCCGCGCGGCTGGCCGGATGTGATCACGGTGTTTTTGCAGTCGCTGACCGAGCATTGGAGCGGCAAACTGATCGCCGTGATTGTGTCGGGTTACGACGGCGACGGTGCCGCCGCGCTGTGCGGCATTCGCGAGGCCGGCGGCATCAGCATTGCGCAAAAGCCCGGCACCGCCAAACAACCCGACATGCCCGAGAGCGCTATTGAAAGCGGCTGCATTGATTTTGTGCTGTCGCCCGAAGACATTGCGCGGCAGATTGTGCAGATTGCCCGCAGTTCTGCGGCCAGCATCGGCGCGTGAATTGCGTCAGTGAGCCTGGGTGTGCGATTCAAGCCGAAATCATGAGGCCGCCAGCACCGCAAGCCGATAATGAAAGCGAAACAACGCAATCTATGGCCCATGCCCTGCTCATTGAACAGCCCTCGCTCGAAGGTTTTTGCCCCGTTGCCGATGCGGTGGACCAGCTTGCGCGCAACGCTGGTGCCGACGCGCGCGGGGCGATTTACACCAAACGCGAAGTCGTCCTGTTCATGCTGGACTTGGCCGGCTACGAGCAAGACCGGCCGCTGCATCGGCTGCGACTGCTCGAGCCGGCCTTTGGCGGCGGCGAGTTCTTGCTTGCAGCCGTGCGCCGGCTGCTGTCGGCAGCTCAATCGTTTGCCCCACAAGCAGATCTGGCCGACTGTATTCGGGCTGTCGAACTGCACAAAAGCACTTTTGAGGCAACCAGGGCAAAGCTCGCCGCCCTGCTCTGCGAGCATGGCTTTGGCCCATCGGAACAGACGCGATTGCTGTCGGCATGGCTGGTGTCGGGCGATTTTCTGTTGCATCCAATGCCAGGCCGCTTCGATTTTGTCGTCGGCAATCCCCCCTATGTGCGCCAGGAACTGATCCCTGCGGCCTTGCTGCTTCAATACCGCAAACTCTACGCGACGCTCTATGACCGGGCCGACCTCTACGTCCCCTTCATCGAGCGGTCGTTGTCGCTGCTGGTCGATGGCGGGCAACTCGCCTTTATTTGCGCCGATCGGTGGACCAAGAACAAGTACGGCGGCCCGCTGCGGGCAATGATCTCTGAGGGCTTCCATCTGCGGGCCTATGTGGACATGGTGGACACGCCAGCATTCGACTCGGCTGTCATCGCCTACCCGGCCATCACGCTGATCGAGCGGGCCAAGAGCGGCGCCACCCTGGTGGCCGAGCGGCCCGACATCGATGGCAAAAAACTCTTTTGGCTCGCCAAAGCGATGCGCAGCGGAAAACCGAACCTCCCGCAAGGCATTTCGCTGGTCGAACAGGCGGGATCAGGCTCCGAGCCGTGGGTTTTAAGCGCCACGGCCAAGCGAACGCTATTGCGTCGGCTGGAAGCGCGTTTTCCGACTTTGGAACAGGCCGGATGCAAAGTGGGCATTGGTGTGGCGACCGGGGCCGACAGGGCGTTCATCGGCCCGATGAACGAGCTTGACGTGGAGCCGTCGCGAAAGCTGCCGCTTGCCACCACCAAAGACATCGCCTGCGGCTGGGTCAATTGGACCGGCCTGGGCGTTGTCAACCCGTTCGAGGACGATGGCAAACTGGCTGACCTGTCGGTCTATCCAAAGCTGCGGGCACACCTTGAGCGGCATCGCGAAGCCATTGTTGGCAGACATGTAGCGCAGAAGGCCCCGGCAAGCTGGTATCGCACCATCGACCGCATCACGCCGTCGCTGGCTGCGCGCCCGAAACTTTTGATACCTGACATCAAGGGGTCGGCGCATGTGGTCTTTGAGGATGGCCAACTTTACCCGCACCACAACCTCTACTTTGTGGTATCCGAACTGTGGGACTTGCGGGCCTTGCAGGCGGTATTGTTGTCTTGCGTTGCCCGCCAGTTTGTGGTCGCCTATTCGACGACGATGCGCGGCGGATTCCTTCGCTTCCAGGCCCAGTATCTGCGCCGCATTCGCCTGCCCTTGTGGAGCGAGGTGCCGCAGGCCATGCGGACAAGGCTGGCCCAAGCGGCGGCCCAGCGCGACCTTGTCGAGTGCGACCGGGCGGCGTGCGAACTCTATGGCTTGGTGCCGGCCGAGGCGGAGCTGCTGGCTCGCGACTGAAGACAACCCCAGGAAAAGACCCATCGCATGCCGTTGAACCTCTGCGACTACCAGACCAAGGCCGGCAACGCGATCAAGGCGTTTTGGCAAACCAGGGACGTGGCCCGGCTAAAGCAGCAGCATTCCGGCAAGGCCGACTTGGGCGAGCGGGCCGGGGTAACCGGCGGCAAGAACATGGACGGCTTCGCCGGGCTTGTGGTTGACCTGGTCAAGGCCAATGGGCTGCCCGATGCGCAGATTCATCAACAACGTGCGCTGCTGACCCTGCCCGGCTACTTCCGCCCGACCAAGCTATGGGACTTGCTGGTGACCGACAAGGGGCGGCTGATCGTTGCCGTTGAATTCAAAAGCCATGTGGGTCCATCGTTTGGCAACAACTTCAACAACCGGACCGAAGAGGCCATCGGCACCGCACATGACCTGTGGACTGCTTACCGCGAAGGCGCCTTCGGGCAGCAAGAGCGCCCTTTTGTGGGGTGGCTGATGGTGGTTGAAGATGCCCCAGGATCAAGGGCACCGGTCAAGGACAAGTCGCCCCACTTCCCGGTTTTCCCCGATTTTGTTGGTGCGTCCTATCTCAGGCGCTATGACATTCTCTGCCAGAGACTCGCCAAAGAGCAGCTCTATTCGTCGGCTTCGGTGATCGCCACCCCGCGCTCGGCGCTGTCCGATGGTGCCTATTCGGAACTCTCGAGCATGACCGGGCTTGGCTCCTTTGTGGCAACGCTTGCGGGGCACATCGCTGCCGAAGCTGCGCGCGCTTTGCAAAAACCGTTTTCAGGCGCATAGGACTACTTGAGTCACTTTCACAGCCATGTTGTCAACATTGCCAACAGGTCAGCCAGGCTGCCCCCTGCGTCAAAGACATTTTGGCTGATGGCGCACTGTTTGAAGCCTTATGCGCGCCAGCGCACAGACCAGTCGAGCCAGGCCCTGCAACATCACCGGTGGCCCAAGTGACTGCCAGCCTGGTGAACCGACAACCGGACTCGTGATACATTTTTTTAAGCAAAAATGCCCTCTAGCCCTTATAGAACGTGCGCTGTTAGCTATTTATATAATAGCAAGTCAAAGTTGTAGAGAAAAAACAAGGAAACCCTATGAACCTGTCCGTTGATATTTTGGCGGCGAGCATTCTGATTGTGGATGACCAGGCGGCCAATGTGCAGTTGCTTGAACGACTGCTGCAAGATGCTGGCTACAGCCAGGTGTCTTCCACCATGAAGCCCGAAGAGGTGTGCGCGCTGCATCGCAAAAACGCCTATGACCTGATTTTGCTGGACCTGCAAATGCCGGTGATGGACGGCTTTGCAGTGATGGAGGGCCTGAAAACCAGCACCACCGACAGCTACCTGCCGGTGATTGTGCTGACCGCCCAGCCCGGCCACAAATTGCGTGCCCTGCAGTCCGGTGCCAAAGATTTCATCAGCAAACCGTTTGACCTGATTGAGGTGAAGACGCGCATTCACAACATGCTGGAGGTGCGCCTGCTCTACAAGAAGCTGGCCAACTACAACCAGGAGCTTGAAGCCACCGTGGCCGAGCGCACCGCCGAACTGCGCGAAAGCGAGGCGCGTTACCGCAGCCTGACCGAGCTGGCCTCGGACTGGTACTGGGAGCAAGATGCGAACGGCCGTTTCACCAAGGTGTCAGGCCCGGTGCTGGAGATGCTGGGCATGCAGGTCGAGCCGCTGGGCAGCGACGAGCACCCGCCGCCGCCGCCGAACGGCTGGAATGACGCAGAGCGGAGCAGGCTGCACAACATCATTGCCGATCGGCAGCCGTTTCTGGACTTTGTTTTTCACCGCAGCCTCCCGGATGGCAGCCAGCAAACCTTCCAGGTCAGCGGCGAGCCGATGTTTGACCGGCTGAGCCGCTTTGTCGGCTACCGTGGCATTGGCATGGACATCAGCGCCAGGTCATAACGTCATAACAACAACATCAGGGCGCAACCATGTCAATCCCCCATCACCCAAGCCAAAATCTGTTGCTCGCCGGGCTGCCCGCGCCAGACTTTGAGCCGCTGGCAGCCCATCTGGAACTGGTTCCGATGGCCCTTGGCCAGATGCTGTACGAGCCGGGCAGCCAGATGCGCCATGCCTATTTTCCGACCACCTGCATCGTGTCGCTGCATTACGTGACCGAAACCGGTGCCTCGGTCGAGACCGCCGGCGTTGGCAATGAGGGCGTGGTGGGGGTGTCGCTGTTCATGGGCGGCGACACCACGCCCAGCTCGGCGGTGGTGCAAACCGCCGGCCATGCCTACCGGCTGGACCGCATCACCCTGAAGCAGGAATTCAACAAGGCTGCGGCGCTGCAACGCCTGCTGCTGCGCTACACCCAGGCGCTGATGACCCAAATGGCACAAACTGCCGTTTGCAACCGGCATCATTCGGTCGAGCAGCAACTGTGCCGCTGGCTGCTGCTGACACTCGACCGGGTGCCGGGGCGCGAGCTGGTGATGACGCAGGAACTGGTCGCCAGCATGCTGGGGGTGCGCCGCGAAAGCGTCACCGATGCCGCCGGGCATTTGCAGGCCAACGGTTACATCCGCTACCGCCGTGGTCATATCGGGGTGCTGAACCGCGCCGGGCTGGAGTCCAGCGTTTGCGAGTGTTATGGCGTGGTCAAAAAAGAGCTCGACCGGCTGCTCAAGGACGTGCGCCAGCGTTAACGTGAAACATCTCCGTTCGTGGTGAGCTTGTCGAACCACCTGCCCTTCGACTGCGCTCAGGGCGAACGGTTTCATCATTCGGAGTGAGCAAGAGTCCATGAAAGTTAGCCGCACTTCAATAGCGCCGCACCACCCCGTTGTCAATCTGCACCCGGTCGCCGACCCGGATGTCGGCATTGCTGGTTTGGGTGAAGGCCTGGTAGCTGCCGTCGCTCAGGCGAATGGTGAATTTGAAGGCGTTTGCGCTGGACTGGGCCTGATTGCGTTTTTCAATCTCGTGCCCGGCATAGGCACCGCCGGCGGCACCCAGCACGGTGGCGGCCGTGTTGCCGCTGCCGCCGCCTACCTGGTTGCCCAGGACACCGCCAATCACCGCTCCGGCAATGGTGCCGATGCCAATGTTGTTGCCACTGCTGGCCGGCACCAGGTCGATGGACTGCACC
>CAIQOO010000054.1 GCA_903873485.1 uncultured beta proteobacterium
ATGGGGATCGAGGCTGATGGGCTGTCCATGGCATCCACGATGATGCTGGCCAGCCGACTCTTCATGCGTTGATCGGGTAGCGGAGATGCAGCCGACACTTGTTTTGCCCAAACAATATTTGAGAGCGTCATGATTGGCTCCAAAAAAATATTGGTGAAAGTTCAAGAGTAGTAAAAATATCACAAACTACGGAAAAAGTCATGGGGTAATGGCATCCCTGGTGACAAAATTTTTCACGACTCATGTAGGAAAAGATGTGGGTAATGCTCAGTTGTCACCGACCGAGCCGAACTGACACGACGCCTGACCGAGCCGGTGCAGTACGACATTGCCATTGTGGGTGGTGGTGCAACTGGCTTGGGTGTGGCACTTGATGCGGCTGCGCGTGGTTTGCGGGTGGTGTTGATTGATTCGCATGATTTTGCCAAGGGCACCTCGTCGCGTTCGACCAAACTGGTGCATGGCGGGGTACGTTATCTGGCGCAAGGCAACATCGCGCTGGTCCAAGAGGCACTGCAAGAGCGCACGCTGGTGCTCGGCAATGCGCCATATGCAGCGCAACCGCTGGCGTTTGTCATGCCCACCTACCGCTGGTGGGAGGTGCCGTTTTATGGCGCAGGCCTGAAGATGTACGACCTGCTAGCGGGGCGCGCCGGACTCGGACGTACCGAACTATTGAGCCGGCAAGAAACACTGAGCCATTTGCCAACCCTACGCGCCAAAGGGCTGACGGGCGGTGTCAAGTACTGGGACGGTCAGTTTAATGACGCGCGCTTTGCCGTGGCACTGGCGCGCACGGCGGCGAAACAAGGTGCGCTGCTGGTCAATTATTGTCGGGCGACCGAGCTAAGTTACCAAGCTGGCAAGTTGGTCGGCCTGACCTGTGAAGACCAGTTGTCGGGTGCGCGTTACCCGCTTCGCAGCCGCTGCATTGTCAATGCGACCGGGGTCTGGGTCGATGAGTTGCGGCAAAGAGATGTATTGGCGATGAATGGGCCAATGGGTCGCCAGACGCAACCCATGGTGGTTCCGAGTCAGGGTGTTCACATGGTGGTGGATCGGGAATTTCTGGACTCTGATGTGGCTTTGATGGTGCCAAAGACGGCCGACGGAAGAGTATTGTTTGCAGTGCCATGGCTGGGCAAGGTGATCCTGGGCACCACCGATACGCCACGCAGTGATCTTGATCGTGAGCCGCAAGCTTTTGAGGATGAAATCGAGTTTATTTTGAAGGAGTCGGCACGCTATCTGCGGCGTGCACCGACACGCGACGATGTCAAGAGCCTCTGGGTCGGGCTGCGGCCATTGGTCAAGATAGCCGAAAACAAAGACCGGAAAACCAGGGAGTTGAGCCGCGAGCACACCATCTTGATCAGCCGCAGTGGCCTGGTGACGGTGACTGGCGGCAAGTGGACAACCTACCGCGCGATGGCTGAAGATGTGCTGAAAAAGTGCTGGCAGGGCAGGCTGATTGCAGCCACCCGGTCCAGACCTCCCGGATTTACCCCTAAAACGGGTGAAAATTTTGGACAAATTTCAGTCAAAAGAATGGAGTCCTATAAATTACTTCTTTATAAAACAACATGTTAGGTTCTCCGTTTGTGCAAAAACGATTAGCGATTGTCCAATAATCGACGAATTCCATATAAGTCATAAGGTTACATAGCAAATAAAATTTTGTCCGGAATGTCTGCGGTCCGGCTTGACGAAGAAATTGCCGTTGCTGGGCAGTGGTGATACGTCCGTTGTGGTGCAACCGATCTGGCATGCACCGGGCTGGCATTCATATGGCGCCGAGCAGGCATTCATCAAAACCTTGCCAGGGTCACATATTGAACTATGTTCTGGCCTGACGCAGGCCATGGTGCGGTTTGCCGCGCGACATGAGTACGCCATGAGCGTTGAAGACATGCTGGCCCGCCGCTCAAGGCTGCTGTTCCTGGATGCGCGACTAGCGTCTGAACAAGCTGTGGAGGTGGGACGAATCTTGCTGGAAGAAACCGGGGCAGACCCCGGCGTTGATGCGTTTTTGGGCCACCAACGTAAAGTTGCGCAGAACTACGCCGCTACTACCAGCGTAAACACGAGCAATACTGAAAATTATCTTGTGCAACAATGGCTTAACGATTTTGTTCAAGTCACCTGCTGGTGCCATCTGCGCAACTTTACGATG
>CAIQOO010000055.1 GCA_903873485.1 uncultured beta proteobacterium
ACTGACTTAAGAGGTTCCCGTTCGGGCTGAGCTTGGCCTGCCCTGAGCTTGCCGAAGGGTCGAAGCCTTCGAGAACCCTTCGACAAGCTCAGGGCGAACGGGAGAATTTGGCAAGCAATTGTGCTTAAGTCAGTGCCATTGCGGCGTGAGCCAATGGTCGACGCGCCACTGGTCGATGGTAAAACTCTCAAGTTGCTATCTTATAAATAGCTTCAAGCGCTTGCTGCATAAGGGATGGAGCCTGATTTCTTGTGTAGATCAGAACCTTGACCAGCCCAGCCTGAACGGATCCCTTCTGAATTTGGCGCCGCAGCGGCAGCCAGGCTCAGTGCCTGAAATGCCGCACGCCGGAAAACACCATCGCCACGCCATGCTCGTCGGCGGCGGAGATTACCTCCTGGTCACGCATCGAGCCACCCGGCTGGATGATGCAGGTGGCACCGGCATCCACCACCACATCCAGACCATCGCGAAACGGAAAAAACGCATCGCTGGCCACCGCCGTGCCAGCCAGCGACAGCCCGGCCGCTTGCGCCTTGATGCCGGCAATGCGGGCCGAGTCAAGCCGACTCATCTGGCCGGCCCCGACACCCAGGGTCATGTGGTCCTTGCAAAACACGATGGCGTTGCTCTTGACAAACTTGCCGACTTTCCAGGCAAACAGCAGGTCTTGCAGTTGCGCTGGCGTGGGTGCCAGTTTGGTCACCACCGTCAGGTCTGCCTGGGCCAGCTCATGGTTGTCGGCGGTTTGCATCAGCAGCCCTGAGCCCACCCGCTTGATGTCGATGGCGTTGCGGCCCTGCTGCCAGGCACTGCGGCCACCCGGCGGCAAGGCAATTTTCAGGATGCGCACATTGACCCGGCTTTTGAACACCGCCAGAGCTTCGGGCGTGAAGCCGGGGGCCATCAGCACCTCGACAAATTGCTTTGAAATTTGCAGCGCGGCAGGCTCGTCAAGCGTGCAGTTCAGGGCAATGATGCCGCCAAAAGCCGAGGTCGGGTCGGTCTGGAAGGCCTTGCTGTAGGCTTGCAGCGCATCGACCCCGAGCGCCACGCCGCAGGGGTTGGCGTGTTTGACAATGACGCAGGCAACACCGCCCGCCGAATCAAAACTCTTGACACATTCCCAGGCGGCATCGGCATCGGCGATGTTGTTGTAGCTAAGCTCTTTGCCTTGCAGTTGCAGGGCGGTGACCAGCGCGCCCGGCGCCGGGTACAGGTCGCGGTAAAACGCTGCGCTCTGGTGCGGGTTTTCGCCATAACGCAGGTCTTGCAGCTTGATGAAATTGCTGTTGGACTGGGCCGGAAACAGGCTTGGTACCGGTTGGCTGTTGCCGTCTTCAAAACTGAGCGCCGACAAATAGTTGCTGATGGCGGCATCGTACTGGGCAATGCGGTTGAAGGCGGCCACCGACAGGGCAAATTTGGTGCTGCGGGCGAGCTGTCCGGTCGCCTGGAGTTCGGCAAGCACTTGCGGATATTGCGCGGCATCGGTCAACACGCCGACATCTTTCCAGTTTTTGGCGGCGCTGCGCACCATCGCCGGGCCACCGATGTCGATGTTCTCGATGGCCTCGTCGAGCGTGCAACCGGCTTTGGCCACGGTGGCTTCAAACGGGTACAGGTTAACCACCAGCAGGTCAATCGTGTCGATGGCGGCGGCCTTGAGTGCCGCCATATGTTCGGGCAGATCACGCCGGGCCAGCAAACCGCCATGTACCTTGGGGTGCAGGGTTTTGACGCGACCGTCGAGCATTTCCGGAAAACCGGTCCATTGGGCCACCTCGGTCACCGGCAAACCCTGATCAGCCAGCAGCCGGGCGGTGCCGCCGGTAGAGATCAGTCCGATGCCCAGGGCGTGCAGTGCCCGGGCGAATTCAAGGATGCCCGTTTTGTCCGAGACAGAAAGAAGTGCGTTCATGGTGTTGGGGGGTAGGTGAGGTGTTGGTGAGGTGAAACCGGTGTCTGCTCTGCCGCGCTGGCGGCAAGTCATGAAAACCGGCGCCGGGTTAAAAAGGGGCGAACCAGACTATCGGGCCGGATCAGTCAATCAGCTTGTGCTCCAGCAGTTTTTTGCGCAAGGTGTTGCGGTTCAGGCCCAGCCACTGGGCGGCTTTGGACTGGTTGTGGTCGGTGTGCTGCATCACCACTTCAAGCAGCGGCTTTTCAACCGCGCCAAGCAGCATGGCGTACATCCGGTCAGGCTCGCTGCCCCCCAGATCCCGCAGGTATTCTTCCAGATCGGCGCGAACACATTCGGCGATGTGCGTAGGTTTCATGTGAGAGTCTCCAGCTCGTTTTGCTTGTTGTGTGGCGGGGTGTTGATCACCGCAGGCGCTGGCAAACGGTCCATGCCAAGGCCCAGTTCATCAAAAAAATCAGCCACCGCCTGATGCTGCAAGCGGCAGTCTTCGATCAGGTTCATGCGACCGCGAAAAGCCGCGCCGCCCGGCAGGTCTTTGACATGCCAGCCAATGTGCTTGCGTGCCGAGCGCACTCCGGCATGCTCGCCATACAGCGTGTAATGGTGCTGCAAATGGTCCAGCAGCAATTGCCTGACCTCCGTCACACGGGGTGGTGCCAGGCTCTCGCCAGTGGCCAGAAAATGGGCCATTTCCCGAAAAATCCAGGGTCGGCCCTGGGCCGCACGGCCAATCATCACCGCATCGGCGCCGGTTGCCGCCAGCACGGCGCGCGCTTTTTGCGGGCTGTCGATGTCGCCGTTGGCCACCACCGGCACCGGCACGGCGGCCTTGACGGCGGCCACCGTGTCGTATTCGGCATCGCCCCGGTAGCCCTGCTCGCGGGTTCGGCCATGAATGCTCAGCATCTGAACGCCCGCAGCCGCTGCCGCCCGGGCGATGGACACGGCGTTTTTATGGCTGGCAGCCCAGCCGGTGCGCATCTTCAGGCTGACCGGCACACCGTGCGGCAGGCAGGCCTGCACCACGGCTTCGACAATTTGCAGCGCCAGCCGTTCGTTTTGCATCAGGGCCGAACCAGCCCATTTATTGCAGACTTTTTTGGCCGGGCAGCCCATGTTGATGTCAATCACCAAGGCGCCACGGTCGATGTTGTAGCGGGCGGCATCGGCCATCTCTTGCGGCTCGGTGCCGACAATCTGCACCGCAATCAGGCCTGGTTCACCGGCATGGCTGGTGCGGCGCGAAGTCTTGGGCGATGCCTGCAGGTCGGCCCGGCTGGCGACCATCTCGGTGACCGCATAACCGGCACCAAAATGGCGGCACAACTGGCGAAATGGCCGATCCGTGACCCCGGCCATGGGGGCTACGAAAAAGCGGTTCGGCAACAGATAAGGGCCAATGTTCATGCAAACGAAAGAATAGGGGATGAAGCCGGGCGCCAGCAAGAAAGTGCCAGGGCGCAAAATGGCAGATTCTATCTGCTTGAAATTTCAGCAAAAAACCATGGCATCGACCGGTTGTCGTGAAGTCAGCTGGCCTGCGGCTGGGGCGCAAAAAAGGTGGCTGGCACTGCGGTAAAGTCACCAATCATGGTCACCCGGGATCGCCGGGAACCTTATCAAGGGGTACGAACAATGGGTATTGAATGCCAAAAATGCGGTGCGACCAACCGCGACGGTGCCTGGTTTTGCAATGACTGTGGTGCATCGCTGACAGCGCCAGTGACTGTCAGAGAAACCGTGACGCTGCCGCCCGCAATGCGGCACTGCCCGCAATGCCATGCGGTCAACGCTGCAACTGCCGAGTTTTGCAAAATATGCGGTTTCGGGCTTGCTGCACCGGGCCTGCCTGCCGCTGCCGTCACCCCGCAGCCGTTTGATCCTGATGCAACGATGGTTTTTTCTGGCGTGGCGGATGATGCCGTGGCCCTGCCGCATGGTCATGTGGTCGTCGATTTCGACCTTGACCAGCCAGCGGTCCAGCCACCGCAGGCGGTGCCCGCCCGCAACCCCTTGTCAGTTGAACCAGCGGCCAAAGACGGCAGCGCAATTGCCAAATGGCTGCTGATTGGCGCTGCGCTGCTGGCCATGGTGCTGGGCGCTGGCGCGTGGTTCTGGCATCAGCGCACGGCAGCGCCAGGCACCTTGCCGGCACCATCCGGCCCGGTGTTACCCGTTGTGCCAGTACCGGTGGTTCCGATGGCTCCGGCAGTTACGCCAGTCACCAGCCCGATGGAGCCAGTCGCTGCGCCGCAGATGCCGGTGGCACCCGCCGCGCCAGCGTCCTTGCCGGCACCGGTGCCTACGCCCGCACCGCTCGAAGTCCCGGCCATTGTTGCGCCAGCCCCGGCTGCCATCAAGCCGGTGCCCAAGGCGTCCGTTGCCAAACCGGTCAAGCCAGCCATCAGGCCTGACCCGGCAGCAAAATCGCCTTCTGCTGCACCGGAACACGGTCAATCTTCCGACCCGAGACCCGTGCCGCCACAGGCGGTCAGGCCGCCGCCTGCCGCGCCGTTGTCGCCACGGGAAGCTTGTGGCAATCGGGTTTTTTTGGCGCTGTCGTTTTGCATGCATGAACAATGCAGTTCGTCCCAGTTTCAAAATCACCCACAATGCGTCGAAATGCGACGGCAGCAAAAAGAGGCCGAAGAGCAACGCGAACGTCATCGCCGCTGATCTGCGCGGCTTTGTTGTTTGTCGGCCATTGCGGCATCAGGTCATCATCAGCAAAAGAGGTTTTTCATGTTCAGGTCAGATTTTGCGCATGCATCGTAAGTTGTCAGCCTGATGGAAGCCTGGCTGGAGCAGCTTCTGGTATTGCTTGCTTTGCCCAAATTCGGGCTGAGTTCGGTGTTTGTGGTGTCGTTTGTTTCCGCCACATTGCTGCCGCTCGGCTCGGAGCCGGCGGTGTTTGGTCTGGTCAAGCTCAACCCGCATCTGTTTTGGTCAGCTATCCTGGTAGCGACGGCTGGCAACACGCTGGGCGGTGCGGTGAGCTGGTGGATGGGTCTGCTCTCGCACAGGGTGGTTGACCGCTATCGGCATTCATCGAGCCATCGGCGCGCGCTGGCCTGGCTGGAGCAGCTCGGTCCAAAGGCCTGTTTGCTGGCCTGGCTGCCGGTGGTCGGCGACCCCCTGTGTGCGGTGGCAGGCTGGCTCAAGTTGCCGTTTTGGCCTTGTTTGCTGTATATGGCAATCGGCAAATTTGGCCGCTACCTGGTCATGACGGCAGCCTTGCTGGGCCTGTTCGGCGGGTAAGCAAAACAAATTTGCCCAAGCGGCGGTCTTCATTTGTTTTGTGATTCACGGGTTTCAATAGTCGATCCGGCTTGCTGGACCAATGGCACTGACTTAAGAGGTTCCCGTTCGGGCTGAGCTTGGCCTGCCCTGAGCTTGCCGAAGGGTCGAAGCCTTCGAGAACCCTTCGACAAGCTCAGGGCGAACGGGAGAATTTGGCAAGCAATTGTGCTTAAGTCAG
>CAIQOO010000056.1 GCA_903873485.1 uncultured beta proteobacterium
AAGCGCGCTGATGGAATTACTGCAGCAGAACGTCTGTTTGGCTCGCCGTTTCCTGATGTCTTTGAATGGCTAATCAGCCAAATGGGCGAGCTTCCCCTGCCAAGAAAACCACGTAAGCGGATCAAACGTAACCCATTGATGTTGCAAGGCGTCCCGGTATAAGTGGGAAGCCAAACAAGTCATCGCCGGGAAAATAGTGTTCAACCGCTTCCTGCGCGTTGGAGCCGTCAATGATGCTGTCGCACAGCGCCAGCGTCTGCGGGCAGGCGATGCGCCGATTGTGCTGGTCGAGCAGTATTACGACTTCGCGCAGGAACTGGCCGACTATTATGTGGTGATGGAGCGCGGTGCCGTCAAGGCGCAAGGGTCGGGGTCTAGCATGGAACCCGATGGCGTGCGGCAGATGGTGGCGATTTGAGCGCAACTGATAGCGCTTGAATAGCGATAGCTGTCAGCGCACGCTGCATAAGGGCTGCAGCCTGAAAAGGCGGTGCCAGTGCATGGCCGCCTGCTGGCATTGCGCCATTGCGGCAAATGTTTTTTTAGATTCTTTTCACCCGTTGCAAAGACTTGACTTGTAGGAACCAGATCGGCGCTGCACAGCGCGTGGCAGCGCCTTTGCTGCTGCCCAAACACCCTATCATTGCGCCATGGAAAAACAATTCAACACCGCAGGCCCCAACAAGCCCGACATCCACTACACACTGACATCCAGCGATCGGATCAACTGGCCCGAGTTGTCTGGCCTGATCGACGCGCAAAAGTATTTCATCCTGCACGCGCCGCGCCAGACCGGCAAGACCAGCTTGCTGCTGCACCTGATGCGCTTTATCAACGCAGAGGGCAAGTACCGGGCGCTGTATGCCAATATTGAGGGGGCACAAGCAGCGCGCAACGATGTGGCCAGCGGCATCGCCACCGTGGTCTCGGCCTTGGGCCGTGCGGCAGACGTGTATTGGAAAGACCCCAGTTGGAGCCAACTGGCCTGGCAAGAATCGCAACAAGCAGCGACCCATGGCAAAGACAGCTTGACCAGTGTGCTGCAGCGCTGGAGCCTGGCCAGCGACAAGCCACTGATCATTTTTCTGGACGAAGTTGATGCGCTGGTGGGCGACACGCTGATCTCGCTGCTGCGTCAAATCCGCGCCGGTTACGCCCAGCGCCCCGAGGCTTTTCCGATCAGCATGGTGCTGTGTGGCGTGCGCGATGTGCGGGACTACCGCATTCACCGCAGTGACGGCGAAATCATCACCGGCGGCAGTGCCTTCAACATCAAAAGCGAATCGATCCGGCTGGGCGACTTTACCCAGGCCGATGTCACTGCCCTGCTGCAACAGCACACCGATGCCACCGGCCAGATGTTTGAGTCCGCAGCGCTGGAAGAAATCTGGCTCGACACCCAGGGCCAGCCCTGGCTGGTCAATGCGCTGGCGTACCAGGCTTGCTTCAGAGACACCGCCCTGCGCGACCGCAGCAAAACCGTGACGGCAGAACACATCCGTCAAGCCAAGGAAGCGCTGATTCTGCGCCGCGACACGCATCTGGATCAATTGAGCGAAAGGCTGAAAGAAGACCGAGTCCGCCGGGTCATTGAGCCCATGCTGCAAGGCGGAGAGCTGCCTCCTGACGTGCCCGAAGACGATCGCCAATACTGCATTGACCTCGGGCTGATCGCCCGGCGTGACCGCCAGTTGCAAATTGCCAACCGCATTTATCGCGAGGTGCTGCCACGCGAACTCACCAGCATTTTGCAAGACAGCCTGCAAGGTCTGGCGGAACAGCCCTGGTTTGTCACGGCTGACGGGCGCATCGACATCGACAAGCTGCTGGCTGCCTTCCAGCAGTTCTTTCGGGAAAACTCCGAAAGCTGGCTGCAGCGTTACGCCTACCACGAGGCCGGCCCGCAGTTGCTGCTGCAAGCCTTTTTGCAGCGCATCGTCAATGGCGGCGGCCGCATTGCGCGTGAATACGGCCTGGGCCGGGGCCGCACTGACCTGCTGTTGCAGTGGCCGCTGACCACGCAAGGCTTTACCGGCGCCATGCAGCAGGTGGTGCTGGAACTCAAAATCCAGCACAAGGGCAAAGCCGCCACACTAGCCGCTGGCCTGGTGCAGACCGCTCGCTACGCCGACCAGTGCGCCGCCGACGAGGCCCATTTGCTGATCTTTGACCGCAACCCCAAGGTGCTGTGGGAGGCCAAAATTTACCGCGAAGCGCACCGGGTTGGGCCAAGGGACATCAGCGTCTGGGGCATGTGAACGGCTGCAGCGGCCAAACCAGCCGCCGGGTGTACCGCATACAGTTTAATTTTGATAGCTTGCTGCGCTTGTCCAGTAAGGGCTACAGGCCGATTTCCAATATATTTGCAACAGGGTGCTGGCCGAACCGATGCTAACCGGCCAGGCAAACTGCCAGCCCCGGAGCCAAGTCGTTTCTGGTGATCTGCAACACGCAAAACCGCTCCAGCCACATCGTGGAACAACTGCAAGCCATGGGCCACAGCAATGCCAGTTGTGTCAAAGGCGGCGTGAGCCCAATGGCACTGACTTAAGAGGTTCCCGTTCGGGCTGAGCTTGGCCTGCCCTGAGCTTGCCGAAGGGTCGAAGCCTTCGAGAACCCTTCGACAAGCTCAGGGCGAACGGGAGAATTTGGCAAGCAATTGTGCTTAAGTCAG
>CAIQOO010000057.1 GCA_903873485.1 uncultured beta proteobacterium
CGATGATTGGCATCAATAAAATCAGCAACTTAGCTTGTGCGCCAATCTGTGATTATTGTCAAAATTTGGCTCTTAAAAACGTAAGTTGTTGATTTTATTACTATAAAAATGAGCGAACCGTGAGCAGTAACCAGTAATCAGGGAACGGATGAATGGATAACGGATAGGAATTTCAATCACACGAGGTCAAGTATTGCACCATGGGGCAGCCCTCAAATCGCGTGAAGCCCCTCGATTTGCTGCCTTGCTTTGCAGGTTTACCCCCAAAATATCTGTCTTGGAGAGTGATTTCCGGTGCAACGGGTATGCCTTGCGCAGAACTGCCCAGCAGCGCGTCCGAATCGCTGCTTTGACCGGTCACCAGTTGATGCGCTGGTCGGCCTTTAGCCTCGTTATCGGGTGCCGGTTGTGCCGCCAGATCCCAGTCCGGCACGTTCTCGACACCCTATCTTTGTCTGCGCATCACAGATATCCCACAGTGGTGGCCTGCGTGCCGGGGTAATGCGAGGGGATTTGGAGTCGATGCCGATGTGATCGAGTATTTTCCTGATCTGCGCACCTTTCATTTTGTACCCGCTGCCAGATCAACTAAATTGCTCTATAAATAATAGCTGCCTGCGCAATAGCGATAAGGGCTAGAGGCCAATTTGGCTTATAAACCCAGGGTCTGCCAAAGAGTCTCTACACGCGCAGTTACTGCCGCGCTCATGGCCAGTGGCCGGCCCCATTCGCGCACGGTTTCGCCCGGCCACTTGTTGGTGGCATCGAGCCCCATCTTGCTGCCCAGGCCGCTTGTCGGCGAGGCAAAGTCAAGGTAATCGATCGGCGTGTTGTCGGCCAGCAGGGTGTCGCGCAGCGGATCGACCCGGGTGGTGATGGCCCAGATCACGTCGCTCCAGTCGCGCACATTGACATCGTCATCGACCACCACAATGAATTTGGTGTACATGAACTGGCGCAAAAAGCTCCAGATGCCAAACATCACCCGACGGGCATGGCCGGGGTAGGCCTTTTTGATGCTGACCACCGCCAGCCGGTAGCTGCAACCTTCGGGCGGCAAATAGAAGTCGCTGATTTCGGGGTACTGGCGCTGCAGCAGCGGCACAAACAGCTCGTTCAAGGCCAGTGCCAGCATGGCCGGCTCGTCGGGCGGCTTGCCGGTGTAGGTGGAGTGGTAAATCGGGTCGCGGCGCTGGCTGATGCGCTCGATGGTGAACACCGGAAACTCGGCTTGCTCGTTGTAATAGCCGGTGTGGTCGCCAAACGGGCCTTCCAGCGCATGCTCAAAACCGCTGGCGTGTTTGGCATCCGGGTTGATCTGGCCTTCGAGCACGATCTCGGCAAAGGCCGGCACCCGCAGTTCGCTGCCCATGGCCTTGACCACTTCGGTGCGGCTGCCGCGCAACAGGCCGGCAAACTGGTATTCGCTCAACGAATCGGGCACCGGTGTCACTGCGCCCAAAATGGTTGCCGGGTCGGCCCCCAGCGCAACACAAACCGGGTAGGGCTGGCCTGGGCTGTGCTGGGCGTGCTCTTTGAAATCAAGCGCGCCACCACGGTGCGGCAGCCAGCGCATGATGACCTTGTTGCGTGCCAGCACCTGCTG
Source organism: uncultured beta proteobacterium (assembly GCA_903873485.1). GTDB lineage: Bacteria > Pseudomonadota > Gammaproteobacteria > Burkholderiales > Burkholderiaceae_C > Rhodoferax. Next base: position 1,607 of record CAIQOO010000057.1, read on the forward strand.
GCGGTAAATGCCCAGGTTTTGCCGCGCCTTGTGTGGCCCCTGGGTGATGACCAGGCCCCAGGTGATCAGCGGTGCCACATCGCCGGGCCAGCAGTGCTGCACCGGCAGGCGCGCCAGATCGACCTCTGCGCCCTGCCACACAATCTCCTGGCAGGGCGCACTGCGCAACTCTTTGGGGGCCATGCTCCACAGCGTTTTGACCAGGCTGCGCAGGCCGACCAGTTCCTTGAAACCGCGCGGGGCTTCGGGTTCCTTGAGCGTGGCCAGCAGATGGCCAAACTGGCGCAGTTCTGACACATCGCCCACGCCCATCCCTAAGGCAACGCGGCGGGTGCTGCCAAACAAGTTGCCCAGCACCGGCATGTTGTGGCCGGTCGGATTCTCGAACAGCAAGGCCGGGCCACCGGCGCGCAAGGCACGGTCGCACAACGCAGTCATTTCCAGGTAGGGCGAAACGGCGGCGCTGACGCGCTTGAGTTCACCGAGATGTTCAAGTTGGGTGATGAAGTCACGCAAGTCGCGGTAGGCCATAAGCAATGCTCGGTCAGGGTTGGTTGCCGGGTGGCGCTGCAGCGGTGCAGGTCAGCCCGTGCCAGCGCGGCACCCCGGCTTGCGGCAAAGCCAGCAAGTCCAGCACCCGGCTCAGGCTGTGATCGATCATCTCGGCGATGCTTTGCGGGCGCTGGTAAAAGCCGGGCACCGGCGGAAAGATGATGCCGCCCATTTCGGTCACGCTGCACATGTTGCGCAGGTGCGCCAGGTTCAGCGGGGCTTCGCGCACCATCAGGATCAGCTTGCGGCGCTCTTTGAGCATCACGTCGGCGGCACGGGTGATCAGGTTGTCCGACAGGCCATGCGCCACGGCGGCTAATGTGCGCATCGAGCAGGGGGCTACCACCATGCCAGTGCAATGAAACGAGCCGCTGGCTATTGCCGAGCCGACATCGCGCACCGGATGGACCACGTCGGCCAAGGCCTCTACCTCGTCCCGGCTGAGGTCCAGCTCTTGCCGCAGATTGAGCCAGCCCGCATCGGACACCGTCAAATGGGTTTGCACCCCGGTCATCTGGCGCAATAACTGCAGCAGTCGCACGCCATAGACGGCACCGCTGGCCCCCGAGATGGCCACCACAATCGGCCTGGGCGTTGCAATGGCTGCCGCAGTTTCTGCCATTTGGCTAGCGTGGCCGCAGGCCGGAAAATTGCGCGATGAAATGCGCCCGCGCCTGTGCCAGCAGATGCGCCGGTTTGAGTTGATCGAGCGTCAGCACCGGCAGTTCAATCGCATCAATCGTGTTTTTCACCAGCAGACCGAGTTCGGTGTCGCCTTCCATTGCCAGGCGGCGGCAAAAAAACAGCGTGTCGGGGTCTTCCTTTCGGCTTGCCAGCAGCACCAAGTCATGCGCGCTGGCGCTGATCGTCAGGTCGGCGCTGCCGCGTTTCGGGCAGGCCACAAAGCGGTCATTTTTCCATTCAAAATCAAAAGTCCACTGCGCATCGGTGACGCACAGGCGCAGTTTTTTGCCGATCAGCAGTTGCGTCACATCGGGTGCCAATTGTTTGGCCAGGGCGACATTCAGGCCGGTGACAAACAGCAGCGAGCCAGGATAGGCCGGCAGGCGGCCCAGCAGTGCGCCAACTGGCGCGGGAATCGATAAAGGGCTGGCGGTCATATTGAATTCCTTGAAAACTGGCGGTTGATGGGTTGCGAAATGGATACCAAAAGCGCGGGTTGACCGACTTGGGTGCTGCGGGTGGTCAGGCACTGGCCGCCACCTGCGCCAGCCCGGGCTGGCCGTACCAGTAGCCGTTGCAGGCTTTTTCGGGCATCAGCCCGGCCAGTTCGGCATTGGCCACCGCCGCTTCGATGTGGCCTTGCAGTACCGCCTGAAACAACTCAATGATGCGTACCGTGTGGCAAGACTGCGGGCTGATGCGCAGCACATCGACCCCCAGGTCTTGCAGGGCCTGCCACTCGGGCAGCAGGTTATAGACCCGGGCCGACTGGGTCTGAATGCCGTTGATCACCAAAAACTCTTCGTTCTCGCGGGTGCGCATCAGCAGACCGTCGGGGTGCTCGATGCACTTGAATTGACAGTCATCTTTGGGCAGATTGGCGTGGCGCGCAGTAAAGCAGCGCGCCGAAAACGCCAGTGGCATGCGGCCAAAGGCAAACACCTCGGTTTGCAGGCTGGCCGGGCGATTTTTCTGCATCACCGCCAGATCAGCCTGACCCATTTCCAGCGGCATCACCCAGCGCCGGATGCCCAGCGGCGCCATCCACAGCAGCGTCGGCAGGTTGTAGATGTTGAGGTGCGGGCCGGCCACAAAAGGCGTCTTGCCAGCCAGGCAATGCACCGCGCCCATGTCATTGGCTTCGACCAGAAATCTGCCGTTATCGGCAATCTTGTGCAGCACCGTCACGTCGGCACCGGACTCGATCAGCACCTGGGTCGATAACACCACCTCTTTGCCGGCATCACGCAGGGCGGCGGCGATATCAAGCCAGTCGGACAGGCGCAGTTCGTGGCGGCGCGAGCAAACCGCTTCGCCCAGATAAACAATGTCGATCGGGCTAGCCGCCACCGATGCATAAAAAGCCAGCACCGTGTCGCGCGGCCAGTAATAGAGCAGGGGACCGAGGGAGAGTCTCACAAAACATCCTCTAAATGGTTTGGGACAGAGCACCCGTTCGGTTCGCGTAACGGGTGGTCTGTCCCACAAGGTTGTTTACTTCCATGGCCGGTGGTAGGCCCCGAGAGTGTGTTGCTGGCCTTCGGCGAGCTTGTCCAGATCGCGCAGCCAGTCCGGTTTGGCGGTATAGCCTTGCGGCTGGCGGCGGCAACTGTCGATGGCGGCGCGCCAGACTTTGGTGACTTGCGCCACATAGGCCGGGCTGCGCTGGCGGCCTTCGATCTTGATGGCGCGCACGCCCATGGCCATCAACTCGGGCAGCAGCGACAGCGTGTTGAGGCTGGTGGGTTCTTCAATGGCGTAGTAATTTTTGTCATCGGCCACATCAAACCGGCCTTTGCACAGCGTCGGGTAGCCGGCGTTTTCGCCCGGCGCATAGCGGTCAATCAGCACCCCGTTGAGGCGCGACTCGCGGCCCTGCGGGGTTTCGACCCAGCGCACCGCCTTGGGTGGCGAACAGACGCCGTTAGTGTTCGGGGCTTCGCCGGTAACGTAGCTCGACAGCGCGCAGCGGCCTTCCACCATCACGCACAGGCTGCCAAAACCAAACACCTCGATTTCAACCTTGGACCTGGCGATGACCTGCTGCACCTGCAGCATCGACAGCACCCGTGGCAGCACAGCGCGCGCAATGCCAAAGTGCTGGTGATAAAAATCAAGGGCTTCGTAATTGGTGGCAGAACCCTGCACCGACAAATGCAGGCGCAACTGCGGCTGATGGCGCACCGCATAGGCCATCAGGCCGGGGTCGGCCAGAATGACCGCATCCACCCCGCTGTGGGCGGCGCGGTCCAGCGCGCGTTGCCAAAGTTCGGCCTTGGCCGCCTGCGGGTAAGTGTTAAGCGCCACAAACACCTTGCGGCCCCGGTCATGGGCATAGCGGATGCCGGTTTCGATGGCGGCCTGGTCAAAGTTCAGGCCGGCAAAATTGCGTGCATTGGTGGCATCGCGAAAACCCAGATAGACGCAGTCGGCCCCATGGTCCACCGCCGTCTTGAGTGCGGGCAGGCTGCCGGCCGGGCACACCAGTTCCATCGGGGCAGCGGCTGGCGGTGCAGGTGCCCGGGTCAGGGCGGGGTCGGTGACGGCATTCATGGGTGGGCGACAGGCGTGTTGCTGAAAAAAAGGGCTGGCAAAGTCGAGCCGCTGAGGCTAACCAACTGTGCCGCTGCGGGAAATGATGTAAATCAAGAAAGTATCGAAATAAATCGCCATTCGCCCGGTTCCGATCTGTCAATTTGTTGAAAAAATGCGGACATCAAAACACCTCGGTCGCGTCCGTAGTCTGGGTCTCCACCAGCATTTCACTGAGTTTTGTGCTCCACTTCGCCGCCCGGTTGGTGCCAGCATCGACCCAGGGCAGGTTCAGCACATCCAGCACCGGTCGCCAGTCTGGGCCATCGGTACTGTGGCTGCGCAGTTGCAACAGCGGGTTGGGCAGGTAGTGGCCATTTTTGGTTCGCAGCCACAAGCGCCGGGCCGGCTGGTACTGGCTGTCCACTTCGGCTCGCGCCAGCACCGCATTGACATAGCTGCGCTTGCGCCGCTGGCTTTTCCACAGATGTTCTGGCAGGCATTCGAGCGTGGTCTGCAGTGCCTCGGCAAAAAAACCAGGGTCGTATTTAAACGCGTGATGGCTACGTTCAAGGCAGAGTGTGTGCAGCGTCTTGAAGCCTGCCAGCATCAGGCCAAACAACCAGTATTCGCCCTGGTGGCGCTCCAGCCGCACCAGTCGGCCATCGGTCTGCACGTCGATCATGGCCGGGCCAATGCGCTCAAACAGTGGTGCCACCTTCTGGCGGGCAAAGTCGGGATCGTCGATGGCGCGGTTCAACGCCGCCAGCCAGGCGGTGTGGCCAAACTCGTCCTGCGCCAGCGGGTTAGCCCCGCGCAGCAGCAGGGCATCGACCAGCGGCAGGTTGCCAGCCCGCGCGGCCAGCATCAGCGTGGTGCCACCGGTGGGCGTGCGGTGGTCCACGCCGTAGCTGTCGCACTGGCGCAGCAAGTCCTTGAAATTGTGCGCGGTGTAGGGCTGCAAATGGCGCTGGCGCAGCGAGGTGACGGCACGGTAGCCAAGCTGCCGCAGGCGCTCAACTTCATGAGAAAAGTCATACGTGGCCTCGTCGCGATAGCTGGAAAACTCGGTGCGCCTTTTGCACTCACCATAGGTCTCATTCGGCACCAGTGCGCGCGCCGGCTGAAACTGTGCCTGCATCGCCAGTTTCTCGACCCAGGCCTGCTGGCCATGCCACAGCGCATAGTCCATCAGCGTCTGGCGCGGTTTGTTGGACGGCAGGGCGCGATCGAGTGCGCGCGGCAGCAGCTCGCGCATCAGGGTTTCAGACCACGGCACCCAAGGCACCGTCTTGACTTGCAGGAAGGCCTCGCGAATCGCCCGGGCCTGTTCCTCCTTGCCTTGCAACTCAAGCTTGCGCGCCTCTTGCGCCCATTCTTCGCGGGTTGAGGTTTGCACCGGCACCGCCTGCGCTGCCGTGGTGCTGGCAACTTTCAGACCCAGCAGATCAAGCAGCGGGTGCTCGGTGTCGGACTCGATCAGCGTCAGGCTTTCCACCGCCCGGGTCATCGCCACATACAGCGCATTGACATAAAACTTGTACAGCTCCAGCGACTTGTCGCCCTTGTCGCGGGCACGGTTGTAGCTCAGCTCTTGCACCGTCAGATCGGCTGCCGACACGCCATTGCAGACCTCGGCATAGGCAGCCCGCTGGCCTGACACCAGCGCGTACAAAATCACATGCGGATACTCCAGCCCCTTGGCTTCATGCACCGAAAACACCAGCGGCGTGCGGAAATGCTGGCGTGCCGCCGGCTTGTCTTCGTCGCGCAGCACCACCACCGCATGCTGCACCGAGGCGCGGGTGCGGTTGTCGAGCTCGCGCAGCGTGCTTTCTTTGGCCGGCAGCAAGCTGACTGCACCTTCGGTCGGCGCGGTGCTTTGCACCAGAAAATTGCTTTCGCGGTCAATCGAGCCAAACCGCGCCTGCTTGATTTTGAGCAGCGTGTTGGCCAGCTCGGTGACACTGCGGGTGTTGCGAAAGTTGGCCTGCAACACCGACAGCGTCTGGCGTTGCGCCGCTTCACCCGCCAGCCCGTGCCAAAACAGCGTGCGCACCGCCGCCCAGGAGAAAAAGTTGGGGTGTACGATCTGGTTCGAGTCGCCACATAGCAAGAACTGGCCCGGCGCTTTCAGGCAGGCCAGCACCAGTGCGAGCTGCACATTGGTCAGGTCTTGCACCTCGTCGATCACGACAAAGTCATAAGTCGGCTGCGCCAGCGGCTGCCACTCGTGCGCCACCAGATTCAGGTCAAACAGATGCGCCTCGGTCAGCCACTGCCGGTAGCGCTGAAACAGTGTGTGCGCCGCCTCGCGCGCCACGCCGCCCAGCAGCGACTGGCGTGGCCCCAGCGCCTGGTAATCGGCCAAGTCAAGCGGGCCTTGTGCGCCCGCGCTGATGACCCCGCGAAACTCTTCAAACAGCGCATGGGCATCGAGATCGCCCAACGCGCTGCGGTAACTCTGGCGGTGCCGCTCAAACCAGCCGGCAAAGGCGGTAAAACTGACCTCACGCCCGGCTGGCACCCGCAGTGTCTCGACAAATTCGCGGTAGCTCAAAAACTCCGCCTCCTGTGCCGGGTTTTCAAAACCATGTGCGTCGTACAGGGCGTGCGCCGACTGCGCCAGATAACTCGACAGCGTGACATACAGCACCCGGCCAGTCGCCTCGCGCAGCTTGGTCAGCGTCACCGCCGTTTTGCCAGAGCCGGCCGACCCCACCACCACCACCGGTGCCGGCAGGCGCCGCACCGCTTCTTGCGCATCATCGAATACGATGGGTTTGTCGAGCAGTTCAAACTCGCTGCGGCTGGCGTGCAGCCAGCGTAGCGGCAGGCTGTCTTGCTGGGCGCTGGCGCTGTCCTTGAGCACCGGCTCAAGTTCGATCTTGGCCTCGTCAAGGCTGGCGCCGCGTAAAAAACGTGACTTGTCGTAAGCGTGGTTTTCAATCACTTCAAGTGCCAGGCACACCGTCTCGGAGCCGCAACGGGCAAATTGCAGCAGCAACCGGTTGCTGTAGTCGAGCTTGGCGCGCCAATAGCGGGTGGGCGCGAGCTTTTTGACATCGGCACTGCGAAAGTCATCCGCCTCAAGGGATGCGCGCAGCTTGGCAAAAGCCGCCTTGACGCGGCGGGTGTTGAGGTCTTTGTAAAGCAGAACGCGCATGATGGGGCTCAATCAAGGGATGATCTGGCTGATTATCCGTTGGCTGCGCAGCAGCCCAAAGCCAGCCTGCGGCTGGTTGCGGCAGAGGCAGAAAAATCCGGTTCAGGCCTACTTGCTGCTCGGAAAGCTGAACACCGCTCCTTCGCGCACTCCGGCTGACGGCCAGCGCTGGGTGATGGTCTTGCGCTTGGTGTAAAAGCGCACCGCATCTGGCCCGTAGCCGTGCAAATCGCCAAACAGAGAGCGCTTCCAGCCGCCAAACGAGTGGTAGGCCACCGGCACCGGCAGCGGCACATTGACACCCACCATGCCGACCTGGATGTTGTCGGTGAAATAGCGGGCCGCTTCGCCATCACGGGTAAAGATGCAGGTGCCATTGCCGTACTCGTGCGCGTCGATCAGGTCCATGGCTTCCTGCAGGGTGTTGACCCGCATTACGCCGAGCACCGGGCCAAAAATCTCTTCACGGTAGGTCACCATGCCAGGCTTGACGTGATCAAACAGGCAGGCGCCCAGGAAGTAGCCGCCGGCATGGCCGGGCACCGTCACGTTGCGGCCATCGACCACCAGCGTGGCACCCTCGGCCACACCCTGATCGACATAGCCCTTGACCTTGTCGAAATGCGCTTTGGTCACCAGCGGCCCCATGTCGCAGGCGGCATCGGTGCCGGGGCCGACTTTCATTTTGGCAATCTCGACCTTCAGGCCGGCCACCACGGCGTCAGCGGTTGCATCACCGACCGCCACCACCAGCGGAATTGCCATGCAGCGCTCGCCACAGGAGCCATAAGCCGCACCCATCAGGGCGCTGACGGCATTGGCGATGTCGGCATCGGGCATCACCACCGCGTGGTTTTTGGCGCCGCCGAGTGCCTGCACCCGCTTGCCGTGGGCGCAGCCGGTGGTGTAGATGTACTCGGCAATCGGGGTCGAGCCGACAAAGCTGATGGCCTTGACGCGCGGGTCGCACAACAAGGTATCGACCGCTTCCTTGTCGCCATTGACCACATTGAGCACGCCCGGCGGCAGACCGGCCTGCAGCGCCAGTTCGGCCACGCGCAGGGCGCTGCTCGGGTCGCGCTCGGACGGTTTCAAAATGAAAGTGTTGCCGCAGGCTACCGCCATCGGCCACATCCACAGCGGCACCATCAGCGGAAAGTTGAACGGGGTGATGCCGGCGGTCACGCCCAGCGGCTGGAATTCGCTCCACGAGTCCATGCCGGGCGCGATGTTTTTGCTGTGTTCGCCCTTGAGCAGTTCTGTGGCGTAGCTGGCGTATTCGACGTTTTCAATGCCGCGCTGCAGCTCGCCCATCGAGTCGGCCAGCACCTTGCCATGCTCGGCTGTCACTAGCGCGCAGAGTTCATCGGCATGTTGTTCCAGCAAGATTTTGAGCTGGCTCATGACGCGCGCGCGCTTGAGCGGCGGCGTATTGCGCCAGGCCGGATAGGCAGCTTGCGCATTGGCAATCGCCGCTTCGACTGTGAGTTGGTTGGCCAGCAGCACGCGTTTTTCGGCCAGGCCGGTGGCCGGGTTGAAGACCTCGGCGCTGCGGCTGCCGCCTGGTGCGAGCTGGCCACCAATCAGGTGGCCAATGGTTGGAAGTGTGCTTGTCATGAAAAACCTCGGGTTTATATAAGAAATAAGGCTCTAGCCCATGCTGCATAAGCGCGAGCAGCTATCAAAACAGGAATAAATGGGTTAAATAAAGACCGGCTGGCAGCCGCTGCCATTCATGCCATCAGCCTGGCCACTTGCCGCGCCGCCTCAAACGGCTCCCCCGCCAGCCCTTGCGCCACTGCCTGCCGACTGGCAAGCGGGTGATTTTGGCTGAGTTTGAACTTGGCCGAGAGGCCGGTGAGGGTGATTTCCAGCCCGACCACCGCGCTCATCATGCGTGCGACATAGTCGGCTGGCGCATCGGCTGGGCGCCAGGGCTGGGCGCGCGCGGCTTCTTGCAGGTGGGTCAGCGCGTCCAACTGGGCACGCAGCCAAAGGGCATCGCCATCGACCACGCGCAGCAAGCCGCTGGCCTGTACCAGGGTGTAGTTCCAGGTTGGCACCACCCGGCCATGCTCGGCCTTGCCCGGATACCAGGATGGCGACACATAGGCCTGTGGCCCGCGAAAAACCACCAGCACCCGGCGCTGTGCCGGGTGCACCTGCCACAGCGGGTTGGCTCGTGCTACATGGGCCTTGAGGGTGCAGTGCGGCCCCAGTTCGGCATCCAGCACAAACGGCAGCTCGTCGGCCACCGGCCCGCCATTGGCTTCTGTTACCAGGGTGGCCAGCGGATACTGGCGCATCAGCGCGTGCAACGGTGCCAGGTCGGTCTGGCTGAAATGGGCTGGCAGATACATGCGTCAGGCGATGGCCTCAATGGACTCGCCAAGCGCGTTGACCAGGCTGTCAATCTGCGCTGGCGTGCTGATGAATGGCGGCGCGAGCTGGATAGTGTCGCCGCCGTAACGCACATAAAAGCCCTTTTGCAGCATCGCCATGGCAATCTCATACGGGCGTTTGGCTGGTTCACCGGGCACCGCATCAATCGTGAAGCCGGCTGCCAGGCCATAGTTGCGGATGTCGGTGATGTGGGGGATGCCTTTGAGGTCATGCACCGCATTCTCGAAATGCGGCGACAGCGCCTTGACCTTTTCTACCATGTTTTCGCGCACCAGAATGTCCAGCGTGGCCAGACCGACGGCGCAGGGCACCGGGTGGGCCGAATAGGTGTAGCCGTGGGCAAATTCGAGCAGGTACTCTGGCCCGCCTTGCGCCATGAAAGTGTCGTAGATCTCTTTTTTGGCCAGCACTGCGCCGAGCGGCTGGGCGCCATTGGTGATCTGCTTGGCCAGGTTCATGATGTCCGGGGTCACGCCAAACACCTCGGCACCGGTGTAGCCACCCATGCGGCCAAGGCCGGTGATGACTTCGTCAAAAATCAGCAGGATATTGTGGGCGGTGCAGATCGAGCGCAGGCGCTGCAAATAACCCTTGGGCGGAATGATGACCCCGGCCGAGCCGGACATTGGCTCGACGATCACCGCCGCAATGTTGCTGGCGTCGTGCAGCGCAATCAGCCGCAGCAGTTCATCGGCCAGTTCAACGCCTTGCTCTGGCATGCCGCGCACAAAGGTGTTGCCGGGCAACTGGGTGTGCGGCAGGTGGTCGGCGGCAATGCCTTGGCCAAAAGTCTTGCGGTTGGCACCAATGCCGCCGACCGAGATGCCGCCAAAGTTGACCCCGTGGTAACCCTTTTCGCGGCCAATCAGCAGGCTCTTTTGCCCCATGCCCTTGGCGCGCCAGTAAGCGCGGGCCATCTTCAGCGAGGTATCGGCCGACTCGGAGCCGGAGCCGGTGAAAAACACATAGTCCAGCCCCTCGGGGGTGAGTTCCTTGAGCTTGTTGGCCAGCGCAAACGACAGCGGGTGACCGTACTGAAAGGCTGGCGAATAGTCCAGCGTGGCGAGTTGGTGGCGGGCGGCCTCCACAATCTCGGCGCGGCCATGGCCCAGGCCACAGGTCCACAGGCCCGACAGCCCGTCAAAAATTTTGCGGCCATCCATATCGGTGTAGTAACAGCCTTCGGCGCTGGCCATCATGCGCGGATTCGCCTTGAAGTTGCGGTTGGCCGTAAAAGGCATCCAGTGGGCATCGAGCCAGGCGGCATCGGTGCGGGGCTGGGTCAGGACTTTGGTGTCAAGCAGGTTCATGGGGTTCTCCGATTTGGCAAGTGGATTCCCGCTTGGGCGGGAATGGCGAAACGGCGATTGTGCGGTGCTGGCTTACTCTTATGATTGCTTGACTATCACTGCTTGGTTGCAAATCTATGCAAGTAAAAACCCGCGCCGCCCTTGGCCAGTTGAGCGACATGGACATCCGGCTGCTGCGGGTGTTCAAAAGCGTGGTCGATTGCGGCGGCATGGCGGCCGCCGAACTCGAACTCAACATTGGCACATCCACCGTCAGCCGCCACATCAAAGACCTGGAAACCCGCCTCGGCCTGACGGTGTGCCGCCGTGGCCGCGCCGGTTTTGCCCTGACCCCCGAGGGCCAGCAGATTTATGCCGAGACGCTGCGCCTGCTCAGCAGCGTCGATGCGTTTCGTAGCCGGGTTGATGAAATCCACCAGCGCATGGGCGGCGAACTGCACATTGCGGTGTTTGACAAAACCGCCAGCAACCCGCAAGCCCATATTGGCGAGGCGATTGCGCGGTTTAGCCAGGCGGCACCCGATGTCAGCCTGCACCTGCATGTAGCCCCGCTCAACAGCATTGAGCGCGGCGTCATCGACGGCCAGTTTCAGGTCGGCATCGTTCCCGGCCACCGCAGTTCGGACGCGCTGCGCTACGACTTGCTGTTTGGCGAAACCATGTATTTATATTGCGGCCAGAGCCATTCGCTGTTTGCTGCCGACCCGGCGCAGCAGCCCGGCAACTGGGATGCCTTGCGCGGGCACCGCTTTGCCGGCCTGGGTTACCACTCGCCGAATATGGAACTGACCCAGCAAGTGCGCCTGACCCGTGCTGCCACCGGTTACGACCAGGAGTCGATTGCCACGCTGATTCTGTCGGGCCGGTTTCTGGGTTTTCTGCCCGACCATTACGCCGAGCGCTTTGTGCACTTGGGCCGCATGCGGGCCGTGCAGCCGCAAATGTTCAGTTACCGCTGCAGTTTCTTTTGCATCCTGCGGGCCTCGCCGCAAAGCGTTCGGGTGACGCGGGCGTTTCAGGCGTGCTTGCTGGCCAGCCATCCGCAGATCGCCAGAATTGAGCAAGAAAAAGACCTGTAGTTGAATCAGTGCGTGGTGTGCCGCGCCGCTGCTGGCCGATGGGCGCCCAGCTTGCCATTGGGCAGGCTGGCCAGGCGGGTGAACATGTCAAGGCAATAGCCATCAATCTTCAGGCACTTGTTGATTTCATCCACCGGCAACGGGCCTGATACCACCACGATGTCGTTGGCACGCTCCAGCGCACCGCTGGCGCGCAGCCGGCGGCGGGTGTTGTTGGCCCACGAATGGATGCGCAACGGGCTGCCGTGTTCGCGCAGGGCACCGGTGCTGGCGTCAAAGGCAATCGCCACGGTGTCGGTTTTCAGGCGCAGCCGATGCTCGCCGGTCACCCGGCTGGTCGGGCTGCTCAGGTCGTATAAGTGGTAGTTGCCCTCTTTGAGCGTGTACTGCAGTGTCATGACATCTCCTAACAATGGTTTGATTTTGCAGGATGCAGCGTCCCGCTAAAGCGCAAATAAACGGAAAAACAGTGCTTTCAAGCGGTTTTGCGGGAAAACCCGCATGAATTCTTCTGCCGCAGGTGTCGCGTGGGCACCCGGCACCCGGCCCCAGTGTGCCGCTGAAAGTTAAACTGCTTATATTCCATTAGCCATTCTTATTTTATAGACATGAGCACTTTTGATCCGGATGCGCTCGAATGCCTCGCCGCCATTGTGGAAGAGGGCGGTTTTGAGCGCGCGGCACAGCGCTTGTCGATTACCCAGTCGGCGGTGTCGCAGCGGCTACGTTCGCTTGAGGTTCAGGTCGGCACGGTGCTGATTGTGCGCAGCCGCCCGCTCAAGGCCACCAGCGCCGGGTGCCTGCTGCTCAAACACGCGATGCAAATGCGCCTGCTGCGTGCCGACCTTGACCGCGACCTCAAGCAGATGTCGCCAGGTGCAGCCGGCCAGGACGAGCGCATCTCGATTGCCGTCAATGCCGACAGCATTGCCACCTGGGCCTTGCCGGCGCTCAGCCCGCTGGCGCGTCAGGGCCTGGGGCTGGAAATCATCACCGACGACCAGGACTTCACCTTTGACTGGCTGCGCGAAGGGCGGGTGCTGGGCTGTGTCACCACGCTGCGCTCGGCCTTGCGCAGTTGCAAGGTCGAGTCGCTCGGGTCGATGCGCTATGTGGCGGTGGCCGAGCCGGGTTTTGCGGCGGTACATTGCCCGAATGGGCTGAACCGGCACCATTTCAGCGCGCTGCCGTTTGTCGCCTTCAACCGCAAGGACGACCTGCAGGCCGAGTTTGTCGCTGCCGCCTGTGGCCTGCGGCAGGTGGTGCTGCGGCAGTTGTATGTGCCGAGTTCGCAGGGCCAGGTGCAGGCTGTGCTCGCGGGCTGGGGTGCCAGCGTGCTGCCCGAGTTGCAGGTGCAATCCCATTTGCGCGCCGGCACGCTGGTTGATCTGATGCCGGGGCAGACGCTGCCGGTGGCGCTGTACTGGCATTGCTGGAAGCTCGATTCGGCGCTGCTGGATGCGCTGACGCAGGCGCTGTTGTCAGCAGCGGCACTGGTTTTGTCGCCGACCGAGTCCGACAACAAGACTCGGCAGTAATAAAACAGTCAGATCAAACATATTTTTGCCGACCTCGGCTAAGATGCCCGGATGAAATCTGCTGCCCCCATGTCATTCAAGCAGCGCATGCTGCAGGTGCGCGAAGAAACCATCGTGCACGTGGTCAACCGGCTGCTGGCGGAAAAAGGCTTTGACGCCATGACCGTTGACGAGGTCGCCGCCCAGGTTGGCATTGCCAAGGCCAGCCTGTACAAACATTTTCCCAGCAAGGAAGACCTCGCCGCCGCCGCCATGGTGCACGTGATGCAGCAAGCGCAAGACTTCATTCGCGCGCTGCCGGCCGATGCACCGCCACTGGACAACTTGCGCGCGGTGGTGCGCTGGGTGCTGCAAGTCAAGCTGGCCGGCGACATGCCCAACCTGCCCAGCCAGAATTCAAGCCTGCGCGCAGCGCTGATTGCCAACCGCGATTACATGGACGGACTGATGGAACTGAGCGACCGTCTGGGTGGCTGGATCGAGGCAGCACAGGCAGCCGGCGCACTCAACCCCGAGTTGCCGCCGATCGCGATTTTGTACACCTTTTTTGCCCGGGCCTGCGACCCGGTGGTCGAGTTTCTGCAAATCGGCGGGCTGTTTGAACAGGCGCAAATCGTCGAATTGGTGCTGACCACCTGTTTCAATGGTCTAAATGCCCGCTAGCCCTTGTCCAGCAAGCGCTGGCAGCTATCAATAACATTGCAACTGACAGTCCTTCAGCGGACAATCAGCACCGGGATCTTGCAGGCCGCCAGCACTTCGGTGACGACCGAGCCGACCACCAGATTGAGCAGCGCACCGTGGCCATGCGAGCCCATCACGATCAGGTCAAATTTGCCTTCGGTGGCGATCTCGCTGATCAACTCGCCGGGTTTGCCGGTTTTCCACAGGCAGGCAGCGCTGATTGAGTGCTGCGCCAGAAACTTGGTCACCGGCACCATCACATGCTGCGCTTCGTCCTCGTAATATTTGTTCACCAGTTCGGTGCCAAGGGCAGTGCGTGCCTGGGCTGGCAGCAGCAATTGCGCGGTGAAGGCGGTGTACTGATGTTGCGGCGAGTACATGTCATGCGCGGCCAGGTAAGCCAGCATTTTCTTGGTGTATGAACTGCCATCGACGGCCAGAAGAACTTTCATCAAAAAAACTCCTTAAATGAATCAGCAGTTTACCCAAGGGGCCTGTTGGCAGCTTGTGTCAGGTCAAGTATTTGTCAACTGCTGCCTGATGGGCGGTCAGCCCGGCGGCTTGCAGGGCGGCCAGCACGTCGCTGATGTGCTGCGGGCCGCGCGTCTGGATGACCAGTTCGATCTCGACATTTTGCGCCGCCAGCGTGGTAAAGGCGCGCTGGTGATGCACCTCGTTGATGTTGGCCCCGGCTTGCGCCACGGTGGCGGTGATGGCCGCCAGCGAGCCGGGCACATCGCGCGCACTGACCCGCAGCCGCGCCAGCCGGCCAGCGCGCACCATGCCGCGCTCAATGATCGCGGCCAGCAGCAGCGGGTCGATATTGCCGCCGCACAGCACCAGGCCGACCCGCTTGCCCCGAAACCGCGCCGGATACTTCAGCAGCGCTGCCAGACCAGCGGCACCGGCACCTTCGACCAGCGTTTTTTCGACTTCGAGCAGCATCACGATGGCTTGCTCAATATCGCCCTCATCGACTAGCAGCAGGTCGCCGACCTGCTGGCGGATGATGTCTTGCGGCAGCTTGCCCGGCGTGCCCACCGCAATGCCTTCGGCGATGCTGCTGCTGCCTTGCGGGTGGCGGGTGCCCTTGATGGCATTGACCATCGCCGGAAAACGGCTGGTCTGCACGCCAATGATCTCAATGCCGGGCTGCAGTGCCCGGGCCGCAGTGGCCATGCCGGCAATCAGCCCGCCGCCGCCTACCGCCACCACCAGCGTGTCCAGGCCGGGCACGTCGGCGAGCATCTCCAGCGCCACCGTGCCCTGTCCGGCCACGATGTCGGGGTCGTCATAGGGGTGGACAAAAACCAGGCCCTGCTGCTGTGCCAGTTGTTCGGCATGGGTTCGGGCCTCGTCGAGGCTGTTGCCGTGCAACACCACCTCGGCGCCAAAGCTGCGGGTGCGCTCAATCTTGATGCCTGGCGTGAACAAAGGCATGACGATCACGGCGCGCACACCGAGCCGCTGCGCGTGGTAGGCCACCCCTTGCGCATGGTTGCCGGCACTCATGGCAATCACCCCGCGCGCACGTTCCTGTGCCGTGAGTTGCGCCAGCTTGTTGCAGGCACCGCGCTCCTTGAATGATGCGGTGAACTGCAGGTTCTCGAACTTCAGGAATACTTGCGCACCGGTCAAGTCCGACAGGGTGCGCGAGGCCACACAGGGGGTGTGCAGCAGATGGCCCTGCAGCCGGGCGGCGGCGCGTTGAATATCGGCTAGGTCGAGCATGATGGGAACTCCAGTGTTTGTCAGCCAGTGCGGGTACCGATCCAGGCGGCCGAGACAATCATCAGTGCCGCCACCGAGACATTCCAGCTCAGTGGCCGGCCACTGACTTGCAGCAGCACGGCGGTCGATAGCAGCGGCGTCAGGTAACTCAAAATGCCAATGTGGCGCGCATCGCCGAGCTTGAGCGCCTTGTCCCACAAAAAAAACGCGGCACCCATTGGCCCTAAGCCAATGATCGCCAGCAGCGCCCAGTCGTGCTGGCTCATGGTCACCGCCGGCTCCATCAACCGGTGGCACAGCAGCGACAGCAGGCCCGACAGCAGCGCAAAACCACCAATCGCAGCCGTCGGAAAAGCCGCCACCCGCTGGCACAGCAGCGAGTAGCTGGCCCAGACAAAGGCGGCACCCAGTGCCGGCAGGTAACCCCAAGCCCAGATGCCAGCGCTTGCCTCGGTGGCTGCTGCCGGATTGGCCGTGCCACCCAGAATCACCACCGCCGCACCGGCAAACCCCAGCAGCGCTGCCAATAAATGCCGCAGGCGCAGCGTCATGCCTGGCAGCACTAACGGGGCGAGCACCACCATCAGCAAGGGCCACAGGTAGTTCACCAGGTTGGCCTGCACCGGTGGCGCATGGCGCAGCGCCAGAAACAGCAAGAAGTGGTAGCCAAACAGGCCATAAACACCTAAAGCCAGGGTGGACAGCGGCACCCGCCAGAGCGCCAGTCGAAAGCCTGACAGCGGCAGCGCAATCAGGCTGCCAATCAGCAGCGACAGGCCAGTCAGCAAAAACGGCGGCACATGACCGAGTGCCACACCCAGCGTGGCCAGCGAACTCCACAGCCCGATGGCTCCCAGCGCCAGCACGGCGGGTGAGGTTGACAAGCGCGTCATGCCCCACAAGCCGGATGCGCATCGGCACTCGAGCGCTGCCACAGGTTAATGCCACCCTCAACCGCAAACTGGTCAATAGCGGCCAGTTCATCGCCTGAAAAATGCAGGTTTTGCAAGGCCGCCACCAGTTCGGTAATCTGCGCCGGGTGGCTGGCGCCAATCAGCGCCGAGGTCACCCGGGCATCGCGCAGCACCCAGGCCAGCGCCATTTGCGCCAGGCTTTGGCCGCGGGCCAGCGCCATGTCGTTGAGGGCGCGCACATGTTTGAGGTTGCTGACGTTCAAAAACTCAGGCAAAAACGAGCCACCGCCGGGGCGGTTGATGCGGGCATCGGCGGGGGTGCCGTTAAGGTACTTGTCGGTCAGCAGCCCTTGCGCCAGTGCGCTGAAGGCGATGCAGCCGATGCCCAGTTGGTCCAGAGTGTCGAGCAAGTCTTCTTCAATCCAGCGGTTGAGCAGGCTGTAAGACGGCTGGTGAATCAGCGCTGCGACCCCCATCTGCCGCAAAATTGCCGCCGCTTCGCGGGTTTTGGCGGCAGAGTAGCTGCTGACACCGACATACAAGGCCTTGCCCTGCTGCACCGCACTGGCCAGTGCCCCGCAGGTTTCTTCCAGCGGGGTGTCCGGATCAAAGCGGTGCGAGTAAAAAATATCGACATAGTCCAGCCCCAGGCGTTGCAGGCTCTGGTCCAGGCTGGCCAGCACATATTTGCGCGAGCCGCCGCCCTGGCCGTAGGGGCCGGGCCACATGTCGTAACCGGCCTTGCTGGAGATGACCAGCTCGTCGCGGTAGGGCTTGAAGTCGCGCCGCAGGTGTTCGCCAAAGTTGGTTTCGGCGCTGCCGGCTGGCGGGCCGTAGTTGTTGGCCAGGTCAAAATGGGTGATGCCTGCATCAAACGCGGTGCGCAGCATGTCGCGCTGGGTCTGAAACGGCGTGGCATCGCCAAAGTTGTGCCACAGCCCAAGGGTGATGGCGGGCAGCTTCAGGCCGCTGTTGCCGCAGCGGCGGTAGGCCATGGCGTTGTAGCGGTCGGGGTTAGCTTGATAGTGCATGTTGGCAGGTTTTTCAAAAAGTCGTGCAAATGGGCTGATTGTCAGTGGTTGACGCGAGCACCGGCAGCTATTAAAGTCAGCAGGCTAACCCTTTGCACACTAGGCTCCGTTGTCTGCTCGGCGGCTTCAGGTGCCAAACAGCCCAACACCCCCACCGGAGGAATCCCATGACATGGAGCGTCAATCTCAGTAACAGCCAGCTCAACAGCCAGGTATCGAATGCCATTGCCGATGGTTCTTATAGCTACCAGGAGGTGCTCAACCTGCTCGACAGCGTGGCGGCAGGCGGCGTGACGGCTTCTGAGTTGAACGACTTGAAGACGGTTTATGGCAACTCAACCGCGCTGTTTGCCAGTGACTATGTCAAGACCATCACCTACAACGTGGTCTATAGCAACCCGGCCAACGCGCTTTGGTGGGGTGGTGCCAAAACCTATGGCGGGGTGGCCGCGCTGGGCGACTTGTCGGGGGCCACTTCGCAGGGCAATGCCGAGCGCTTGATTGACAAGTGGTTTTTGGGGCTGGACTTGCCAATGCCGATTGCTGGCGGCGACACCGCCACCGGCAAGGCGGCCACCGGGGTTTACAGCTACACGGTGGCCAATGGCAGCTTGTTTGCCAATGGCGCCATGGCCGCCGATGTGAACCAGGGCATGGCCGGTGACTGCTATTACGTGGCCACGCTGGGTGCGGTGGCAAATGCCGCGCCGTCAGTTATCAGCAACGCCTTCATTGACAATGGCAATGGCAGTTATGGTGTCAAGTTTTACCTCAATGGCGTGCCCACTTACACCACGGTGAACACCAGCCTGCCGACCGACAGTGGTTATGTGGCATTTGCCAGCAACAGCAACGCCAGCCTGAATGGTGAAATGTGGGTATCCCTGCTGGAAAAAGCTTTTGTGCAACTCAACACCCAGGCTGATGTGGCCGACCGGGGGGCAAACTGGAAAGCTGAAAGCAGCTATCAGGCCATCGAAAGTGGCCTGGCATCGCCGATCAAGCTGCTAACCAACCTGAATTACACCTATTACTCCAGCTTTATCCAGGGCGCGGGCGATGCTTATGCGTCAGGCGAGTTTTATTCGGCAAACCCGCAAACCTACAAGCAGACCATCATCAACGCCCTCAATGGCGGCGCCGTGGGCTGGCTGGCGACCTGGGGCAATACCGTTGATGCGGGCAACGGGCGACAGAATTTTGTCGATGGCCATGCCTTCATGTTGCTGGGTTACAACCCGGCTACCGACAAGTTCATTGTGCGCAACCCCTGGGGTGGCGATGGTTCGCGTGGCACGGCCAGCACTGCGGACGACTTCAATCCGCAGTTTGAAGCGGCCATTACCGAGTTCTGGAATTCAACCGTTCAGGGTCTGGTGGCGGTTTCCGATGCCGCCAGTGTCACGCCGGTTTATAGCTATTCGATCAACAGCATGGCCAGCAGCGCCGGTACGGCGGTGACCGAGGGCCAGGCGGTGATGTTTACCGTGACCCGCAGCGGCAGCGGCACCGCTTCCACGGTCTTTGTGAGTACCACCACGGCAACTGCGGGTGCCACTGACTACCAGCCGCTGGCCAAGTATGTGGTGAGTTTTTCGGCTTACGAGACCAGCAAGACCGTGATGGTGAGCACCAACGTCGATAGCCTGACCGAGGGCACCGAGAGCTTTGGCCTGGCGGTCTATCAGCAGGCCAGCGATACCACCAGCGTCGCCACGGCAACCGCATTCATCAAAGATCCGGCGGTCAGCAACAGCTTTGGCTACAGCGTGGCATCCAGTGCCGACAGCGCCAGCAGCGCGGTGGCCGAAGGCAGCGCGGTCATGTTCACCGTGACGCGCAGTGGCAGCGGCTCAGCCTCCACGGTGTACCTCAGCACGGCACCCGGCAGCGCCAGCGCCAGCGACTACCAGGGCTTGAGCCAGCATGCGCTGAACTTTGCCGCGTATGAAACCAGCAAGACGGTGATGGTCAACACCAGTCAGGACGCAGCAACTGAGGGAGTTGAATATTTCTCGCTGGACCTGTACAAAAATATTGGCGACACCAGCAAGGCAGGCAGCGCCCTGGCTTATGTGAAGGATGCCTACCTGCCAAGCTATAACTATTCGATCACCTCAAGTGCTGCCAGCCCGACCAGCGCCGTCACCGAGGGCGGCCTGGTGAGTTTTACCATCACCCGCAGTGGCAGCGGCACGGCTTCCACGGTTTATGTCGCTACGGCGGCAGGATCGGCCGGGGCGACTGACTATGTCGGGGTCAGCCAGCAAGCAATCACCTTTGCCGCCAATGAAAAGATTGCCACGCTGACCGTGGCGACCAACCAGGACTGGTGGCTCGAAGCCGATGAGTTTTTCTATTTGAATTTGTACAAAAATCCGGGCGATGTCAGCTACGCCAGTTCTGGCAGTGCCTTTATCAAAGACAGCCCGGTGACCAGCTACAACTACACCATCAGCAGCAGTGGCGGCGCTGGCACACCGGTTACCGAAGGCGGCGCGGTCACCTTCACCATCACGCGCAGCGGCAGTGGCGCGGCATCAAGCGTCTATCTGAGTACCGAGGCCGGCAGTGCCGGCGGCAATGATTTTTCGGGTTTAAACAAGTTTGAACTGAGCTTTGCCGCCTACGAGACCAGCAAGACGGTGACGGTGAACACCCATACCGACGGGCTGGTGGAGGGCGATGAGTATTTCTGGCTGGATCTGTACCGCAACTTTGCCGACAGTTCTTACGCCGCCTACAGTGCCGCCTATATACAAGACATGGCAGTGACCACCGATTACAGCTACCAAGTCACCAGCAATGCCGAGGATGTTGCTGTCACCGAAGGCAGCGTGGTGACGTTCACCATCACGCGCAGCGGCAGCGGCTCGGCCTCCACCGTGTACTGGGGCACCGAGGCCGGCACTGCCAGTGCCGGTGCCGGTGACTACCAGAGCCTGGGCATATCGACGCTGAATTTTGCCGCCTATGAGACCAGCAAGACGGTGACGGTCAATACCTATGCCGACGCACAAGCCGAGGGTGAGGAGTATTTCTGGCTCAATCTTTACCCGACCTATGCCGATGCGACCAACTTCGACTATGCCGCCTATGGCTTCGCCTACATCAATGACCCGGCGCTGGCGGTAACAAATTACGACTACACCATCACCAGCAATGCCACCTATGCGGCGCCGGTGAGCGAAGGCGGCAGCGTCACCTTTACCATCACGCGCAACGGCAGCGGCAGCGCCGTCAGCGTCTATGTGAGTACCTCGGCAGGCAGCGCCGGTGCTGGCGACTTTCAGGGCTTGAACACCACAGAGCTGAAGTTCAGTGCCTTCGAGACCAGCAAAACCGTGACGGTGAACACCTATACCGATTTTTTGACCGAAGGCCGCGAGTATTTCTGGCTCGATTTGTACAAGTCGTATGCCGATGTCGGCAATGATCTTTGGTCGAGCTACGGGGCCGCCTACCTCAATGATCCGGCGGTGGCGGTGACGAATTACAGCTACAGCGTCACCAGCAATGCCGAAGATGTCGCCGTGACCGAGGGCGGTGTGGTGACTTTTACCATCACCCGCAGCGGCAGCGGCACAGCATCCACCGTGTATTGGGACACCGAAGATGGCACCGCCAGTGCAGCGACCGGCGACTACCAGGCAGTTGGCCTGTCGACGCTGAGTTTTGCCGCCAATGAAGTCAGCAAGACGGTGACGGTGCAAACCTACAGCGATGCGCAGACCGAGAACTACGAGTATTTCTGGCTCAATGTCTATCCGACCTATGCGGATGCAAGCAACTTCAATTGGGCGGACTACGGCACCGCCTTTGTGGCCGACCCGACCGTGGTGGCGACAGACTACAACTACACGATTGTCAGCAGCGCCGAAGACACGGCGGTGACCGAAGGTGGCACGGTGACGTTCACCATCTTGCGCGATGGCACCGGCTCGGCTTCGACAGTGTATGTAAGCACCTCGGACGGCACCACCGATGCTCATGATTTCCAGGCGCTCGGTCTCTCCATGCTGACTTTTGCTGCCAACGAAGTCAGCAAGACGGTCACCGTCAAGACCTATGCCGATACGCAAACCGAGTACCTGGAGTGGTTCTGGCTGGATTTGTACAAAACCTATGCCGATGCCCTCAATGACAACTATGCCAGCTACGGCGCGGCTTACCTCAAGGACTTTGGCACCGGTGCCGCAGCGACCGGTTTGTCAGTCGGCAAGCCGGCATCGGTTGCGGCAACGGCCAGCAAGGTGGCGGTGGCTGGCGCGCCGACTGCTGCGGCTTCGTCCGCCGTGTCGCAGTCGTTTCCAGGGCATAGCCTCAATGAGTTCAACAATGATTTTGCCTTTGCCGCCCTCAAGGCCAACGGCGCGGTGGTGGCGTGGGGTCAAAGCGCCAATGGCGGCGACTTGGGCAGCGTCGCCAGCGCGCTCAATGGCGATGTCGATGTGACGCATATTTACGCCAGCAACGCGGCTTTTGCGGCAGTGCGCCTTGATGGCTCGGTGGTGAGCTGGGGCAACGCCAGCGCGGGTGGCGACAGCAGCGCGGTGGCGGCGGCGCTGAATGGCACGGTCGATGTGGTGCAGGTGTTTTCTACCGCAACCGCGTTTGCGGCCTTGCTCCGCGATGGCTCGGTGGTGAGTTGGGGCGATCCGGCCAATGGCGGCGACAGCGCAGCAGTGGCTGCCAAACTCAATGGCACAACCGATGTGAGCACGGTGTATTCCAACCTGAATGCGTTTGCCGCAGTCCGCTCCGATGGCTCGGTGGTGAGCTGGGGCTTTGACCTGTTTGGCGGCAACAGCAGTGCGGTGGCGGCGCAGTTGTCCGGTGCGATCGATGTCACACAGGTGGTGCCGACTGGTTCGGCCTTTGCCGCCTTGCGTGCCGATGGTTCGGTGGTGAGCTGGGGCAGTTCGGGCGATGGTGGCGACAGCAGCGCGGTGGCCAGCCAGATCAATGGCAATATCGATGTGCTGGCGCTGTGCGCCGGCAGCTCGGCTTTTGCCGCCTTGCGCGCCGACGGATCGGTGGTGAGCTGGGGTGACGTGAACTATGGCGGTGACAGCAGCGCGGTAGCCGACAAGCTCAATGGCAGCAATGACGTCACCGCGCTGGCATCCACCCTGTCGGCGTTTGCCGCGCTGCGGGCTGACGGCTCGGTGGTGACCTGGGGCAGTGCCGATGGCGGCGGCAACAGCAGCGCCGTGGCGAGCGCCCTCAATGGCACCATCGATGTGACCCACATTGTTGCCAATGGCTCGGCATTTGCCGCGCTGCGTGCTGATGGTTCGGTGGTGAGCTGGGGTTATGGTGCCTATGGCGGCGACCAAAGTGCCGTGGCCGGCCAGCTTGATGGCAGCGTGGATGTGCTGAGTGTGGCCGCCAATGAGCAGGCGTTTGCGGCGCTGCGTGCTGATGGCTCGGTGGTGACCTGGGGCAGCCTGCTGGCCGGTGGCGACAGCAGCGCGGTGAAGGCACAACTCGACGGCACGGTGGATGTGAGCCAGCTTTATGCAAGCAGTGCGGCCTTTGCGGCCCTGCGCATTGATGGCACGGTGGTGACCTGGGGCAACTTGGACAAGGGCGGTGACAGCTCGGGCGTTGCCGCCAGCCTGAACTCGGCCAGGAATCTGACCGGTGACTTGTCAAACGCCTGGATCGTCAGCAGTGACCCAACTATTTATGGCACCGATGGCCGTGACCGGCTCAACAGCACGGCAGCCGCTGAAACCATTGATGGCTTGGCCGGCATCGACACGGTGGTGTATGGCGGCAACCGCGCCAGCTTCACGCTGGCCCGCTCCGGCAGCGGCTTCACTGTCACGGGTGCCAGCGGCGCCGCCGGTACCGACACCCTGCTGAATGTGGAGCGCCTTGAGTTTGCCGACAAAAAACTCGCGATTGACCTGGAGCCGTCTGGCCACGCCGGCCAGGCAGTTGAGTTCCTGGGCCTGCTGGTGCCCGGCATGGTCAACACACCATCCGTGGTCGGCCTGATCCTGGGGCTGTTTGACCAGGGCCAGACCATGCATGAGGTCTGCCAGTTGGCGCTGGATGCCGGACTGGTGAATTCCATCGCCGGTTCCGCCTCCAATCAAGCCCTTGCCGCCCTGGTGTTCAGGAACCTGACGGGCAGCGAAGCCGATGCAGCCACCATCGACGTGCTGGTAAGCTACATCGACGGGCGCAGCGCCAGTTTCAGCCAGGCTGATTTCATGGCGACGCTGGCCGGTTTCGGCATCAATCAGGAGCATATTGGCCTGGTTGGTTTGCAGCAGACCGGGATTGAGTACATTTGACGGATGAAAACAACAGACTGTTTTCTCGGGGATGCCTTTTTTTCGACAATTTTTTTCGACAATGTTGCGGGGTTCAAATGACAAGCAAGATCAATTTTAGCAAGCGCGTGCTCACGCTGGTCACACTGGCGATGATGCTGGCTGGCTGCGGTGGTGGTTCAATTCAAGACGCGGGTTTGGGCCAACATTCTGGGGCCGGGGTTGGCAGTTTGGCTTTTGAGGCTCCGCCAACACCGGGCAAACCGCCCAATGGCACCGGCAATTAACGCCGCCTGATCAACGGCCCCAGACCGCAAACGAATCCAGATAGCTATTAATAATGTAGCTATGTACGCTTGCTGCATAAGGGCTGCAGGCATATTTGGCATTATAAAAGTGCAAAGCGCTGTGACCCCGGCATTGAAAGGTATTGAACATGGCCAATTCCGCTGCAAATTTTGACCCGCCGCCAACACCAGGCTCCGGTTTTCCGCTGCCTGACACGCTGGCTCCGTTGGTGCTGAGTTTCAGTCCGGCCGATGAGTCGGTCGGCGTTGCGCTTGCCAGCAACATCGTCGTCACCTTCAGCGAGCCGATTGCCAGAGGAGTCGGCAACCTGCTGCTCAAGACAGCAGCCGGCGCAGTTGTAGCCACTTACGAAGCAGCCACCAGTGCCAGCCTGAGCCTGTCGGGCAGCACGCTCATCCTCAATCCTGCGACTGATTTGACATGGGCCACCGGCTATGTGCTTGAGTTCGCGCCGGGTTCGGTCACAGACCAAGCCGGCAACGCCTACGCCGGGACCACCAGTTACAACTTCAGCACCGTGGCCAACGCGGGCTACCAAACTGTCTTGGGCACTGCTGGCCATGACCGGCTGATCAGCACGGCAGCCGCAGAAACCATCGATGGCGCGGCCGGCATCGACACGCTGGTGTATGGCGGCAACCGCGCCGGCTTCACGCTGGCCCGCACTGGCACTGGCACTGGCACTGGCTTTTCGGTCGAAGGCATCAGTGGCTCCGAAGGCACCGACACCTTGGTGAATGTGGAGCGCCTGGAGTTTGCCGACAAAAAGCTCGCGCTGGATCTGGATCCGTCCGGCCATGCCGGCTTGGCAGTTGAGTTCATCGGCCTGCTGGCACCCGGCATGGTCAACACACCTTCGGTGGTTGGCCTGATCCTGGGGCTGTTTGACCAGGGCCAGACCATGCATGATGTCTGCCAGTTGGCGCTGGATGTCGGGCTGGTCAGTTCCATCGCCGGCTCTGCTTCCAACGAAGCCCTGGCAGCCCTGGTGTTCAGGAACCTGACCGGCACCGAAGCCGATGCCGCCACGATTGACGTGCTGGCGAGCTACATCGACGGGCGCAGCGCCAGTTTCAGCCAGGCTGATTTCATGGCGACGCTGGCCGGTTTCGGCATCAATCAAGAACATATCGGCCTGGCAGGCTTGCAGCAGACCGGGATTGAGTACATCTGATGGATGTTGACGGGGTGCTGCCAGTGCGCTGCCATCCCTGCGCACAGTTGGCTTTTCCGGTCAACGCGAACCGTCAGATTCAAAAATGCTTGCCGCTCAGACCTTTCAATCCGTCCATCAGCCCGGCTGCCATCATTCTGATGCAGGCCCATCGATGGGGCCCGATCAAGCCAAAGAAAACCATGATCTTGAGACTTCGCAGCATGTCGGCGAGCTTCCAGCGCCATGGCATGTAGCTTCGCCGGTATAACAACATACTGTTTCTGAAAATGTAATAGTAGCGAAACGGACGGTGAAACGGCACTGTTCGCTGACGCAGGAACCATATTTCCTTGCGCTGCTCGCCAAGGGCATGGGTCATGACCGCATCACAAACGCCGAACAACTGAAACCCTTTGGCTTTGGCCCGAAAACACCATTCGGTATCGACATGGTCAATGAACAGGCGCGCATCCATCAGCCCCACCGTTTCGATAACGGCAAGCGGCAGCAATGATCCGGATGAAACCAGAAAATCCGCTTCCACCATGCCATCGTCGGTCGTGCAATCGAGCAAGGCAAAACCCAAACCACGCACTTTGACAAACCGGGACAGTGTGCCGTTGTCGTTGTCGCGGTAACGTGGCCCGAGTGCCGCCACCCGGCTTCCCTGGTGTACCAGCTTGTCGTGGGCTGATCGCAGCCGCCGCACCATGCCAGCCCCGACCTGGCTGTCCTGATCGAGCAACAGCACAAATGCCGCGCCACTTTTTTGTGCCTGCCCAATGCCAATATTGTGGCCAGCACCGATTCCAAGATTTTCTGACTGGGGAAAAAAATGCCAGCCTGCAGCCGATTCTTTGCCTGATTCACTCAGATCATCCAGAGAAAAATTGACCGAGGCGTTGTCAATGATGAAGACATTGGCTACCTGTGCCGCAACTGCCGCGATGGCTGCCTGCAGTGCCGGCAAATCGGGGTTGTAGGTGACCAGCACCGCCGCCACATCGTGGCAGTAATCATGATTTGACAATGTCATGCAAACCCGAGTGCGCGCAAAATCGTCTCGCGCTGGTTGAACCAGGCATATTGATTGACGGCATCTTCATGCGCTGCGGCTGCCATTTGTGGATAGTTGTCGAGATGGTCAATGGCTTGCCGTATCCGGGATGTCCATTGATGCGCGCGGGCCAAGTAGCCATTTTTTCCATCGCTGATTGCCGAACGGTAATTTTGCCCTGGAGACGCAATACTCAGGGTGCCGACAATCGCCGACTCAAAATATTTCAGTGCCGACTTGCAATCGGTAAAGATATTGGCTTGCAACGGCATCAAGTTGAATTCCACCTTGCCAATCAGCCGCTGCAAATTGACGTAATCCTGAAAGGGTTGCCTGATCACCCGGTCGCCAAAGCGTGAAAATGCCGCGCCAGCATTGATGTAACCCACCACCATCAGACGTGTGCGCGGGTCACTGTCCATCACCGACTCCAGCGCCGGCTCGATGATGGCATAGTCCAGGTTGTGCGACGGCGAGCCACTGAAATACCCCAGGCAAATCGTGCCGTCACGGCTAAAGCCACTGGCTTGTTTGCTGCTGAACAGTTGTTCGGACAAGTCAACCTGTTCCCGGTTCATAGAATTGGGCACAACCCGCACCGGCAGGACCGAGAATTCTGCAATGCGCTGGGCCAGAAAATCATTGGTCGTGATGGCAGCGTCACACAGCCGAAGCGTTTGCCCCATGCGCCCCATCATCGCAAACCAGTCATCCCAAACCCGTGGGTCGTCCATGTCCAGGCCAAGCGTTTGCACCACCAGATGGGTGTAGGCTGTATCAAAGACAAAATCGTCAATATCAAAATACACCGGTTTTCGCCGAATTCGAAACTTGGTGATCAGTTCATTGATTTTGTGACTGTAAGCCGAACGGCAAATCACCAGCATGTTGGCGGCATCGGCAATCTCTTCAATGCGGTGCAAATCTTCCTGGAAGAAATAGCTGGCGCAACAGCCATCGGCGGTTTCGCTGTTGAGCACCTGCACCATGTTGTAGGCGCGGTAGCGAAAAGTGCTGTTGTTGGCGCTCTCGTAATAATAGGCAACCCGGTGCCGGCCGCTGGTCAGCATCTTGAAGCGTTGCGCCAATGGCATAACCCAGGGGTCCGAATAGGCAATGGCGGGTAAATCGGCCAAAAACATCAATTGCTCCCGCCAATGCGCCCAAGGATGTCGGCAAACGACTGGTTCCAGTCGGTGCCAAGGCGATTGGCTTGAAAGTTCTGCGCGCGCACGGCCGGGTTGGTGGCCAACACCACCCCCTGGCGAATCGCCTCCACCAGCGCCGCTTTCTCGGGTTCGACACAAATCAGGTTGGCCGAATAGGGCCCCAAGTCCTGCTTGTTGGCAAACCGGTTGGTCACCACGACAGCGCCGCTGGCCACCAGATCGAGTGGTGGATAACTGGGATGCGGGGTGTACATCAGGCTCAAGCCCAGATCAATGGTACCGACCAAATTGGCGTAATCCGACCAGTTCATGTTTTCGTGCCTGGCTGGCACATGGCCTCCTTCAAAAACAAGATCGGGCGGTATGTCTTTGCCGGCCAAAATGATCTCCCATTGCGCCAGATCGAGTACCTGCTGTGCAATCGCGGCTTCAATCACCTCGATGCCCAGAAAAAACAGATTGCGCTGGTTGTGCGGTCTGGCATAAAAGATGAATTTGCGCTTGTTGCCGGCCTGCTGCGGGCGCGGGTAAAACACCCGTGCCGGAAAAGACGGCTCGAACCATGACCCGGCCTGCTGGATATTGGAGAAACCTTCCGCCACAAAATGCTCAAACAGCAGCCGGGTGTTGATGACAAACCGGATGTCGCTGCGGCGCAACACTTGTTCGCAGCGCAACCGGTCATCGCCAAACGGGTAAAACATGCGCTCGTCTTCTTGCAGCAGGTAAACGATGGAACGGGTTGGCACGCTGGGCAGCGTAGCGGCGGTGGTCCACCATGAGGTGGTGATGAATAGCTCGGTGGCCGAAAAATCGACCGACTCCTTGACCGCATCGGGGGGCAGAAACTTGAATTGAATTTCTCCCTGCAATGCCAGGCCATAGACCGAAAGAATGTGCTCGACATTGTCCGGCGGCGAGCGCTCGGTGCGGGTGATGATGCGCAGATCGGCCCCTAGCCTGTTAGCCAGCAGGGTGCAAAAAATCAGCGCTGTGCCGACGCCGCCAAAAAGACTTTCGCGGCCAATGCTGTCGGTCACCATATTGACGCGCCGGCGTGGCGGGCCGGGCAGCAGGTAGGTGGACAAGGGGGCAAGCGCAGCAAACCGGGCCTGGCTCAGTTGCGCCACACTTTTGGCAACCGGCCCCGGCAGGATAAAAGGCACGCTGGTTTGCTCAACCTTGCGCGCGAACTCGCCCCGAATCCGCGCCATCAACGCCCGGGTTCCATACTTGCGCCAAAACGCCGTGGCTTTGCGATAACGATTGATCAATGACGACTCCAGATGGTTTGTCTTGCTATTTGAGCCAGGCGCGGGCCTGGCGGATGATCCCGCCCACCGGACTATTGCGGGTGATGCCGGTCAACCAGCGCAGCGGCCGCGTGACACGCCAACTGCGGCTGCCAAGCAAGGCCGCATGATCTTGCTGCTGCTGTGCCAGATGCCTTGCCATCTCATCTATTTTTTGTGACAGCAAGCCGATCTGTTGCTGCTGCTGCAGGCTGGTCTGCGCCTGATGCGCAATCACCGCCCGGTGGTTTTCGAGCGCGCTGTCAGCCGATCTCAACCGCTCGGTGGTTTCGGCCAGGTGTTGCGCCTGCTCGACCAGCCGTGCCGAAAAATGCGCCGTGGTATCTGCCAGGCGCGCTTCAAGTTCCGGATGCGACCAGACCCGTTGCATCATCTGGCCGATTTGTTGCGGGGTCCAGTCTTCACCCCATTTTCGATAAATCAGTCCGGTGGCTGACCCTGCCGGGCCGGCATCCTCATGAACCCCGGAACTGCCGTGAATCCGGTAGGCGCCACTCACGCCCGGCAAATGCACCATGGGCGCCAGCCGGGCCAATTGCAGCCAAAAATCCCAGTCTTCATAGCGGTCGAGTGCCTCGTCAAAGTGGCATCCCAACTCAAGCACTTTGGCGTTGAACAATACCGCATGAATCGGCGTCAAATTTCCCGCCAACTGCCGTATCGCATCAAATGGCAGTTCAAAGCTTTGTCCCAGTGGCCGGCCCACGGCATCCACCAGACTGATGCCGGTGTAGGCGGCCAGCGCATGGGGTTGATGGCTCAGCACATCGACCAGCCGGGCAATATGCCCGGGCATCAGCCAGTCGTCGTCATCGAGAAAAAGCAAATACTGGCCCTTTGCGTGCGCCATCGCCAGGTTGGCCGCCTTGCTGCGTGGCAGTGGCGCGTCAGTCTGAAGCAGCCGCACGGCAAACGAACCGCACAGGGTCGGCAACGGCCGGTGGGCAAGGCACGCCGCCACCACCACCACCTCGATATGCGGATAAGTTTGCAATGCCACCGAATCCAGCGCCTCGGCCAGATGGTCGCGGTTCATGCTGCGAATCAAGATCGACACCAGCGCAAGCGAGCCAGGCCGCAGTGCTGTGTCAAACAGTGTGCCAGGCGAGACCAGGCCCCATGAGGCAATTTGTCCAAGCTCTTGCGCACCCAGCACACAAAAGGCTTCAGCCGCCAGCACTGTGCCGGCCAGGGTGTAGCTGCGGTACTGGTTTAATGCGTGAATTTGCCGCAGATAGTCTTGCTGTGCCAGTTGCGACGCAAAACATCGCATTGCCGCATCCTTAGCGTTAACACAGTCGGTGATGTCCACCAGCACATTGGGCCGCAGTGGTGCGCCCACTTCGTAAAAGGCCAGCCGCACCGGGGAGCCAATCCGCCGCACGGCTGCCAGCGCCAGCAGGCAGGTTTGCCGATGGTCCGGGTGAAGCTCCCAGGGTGAAGGCGCATAAACCAAATCTGCGCCGGCCTTGCTGATCCGCTCGACCAGGCGCAACACCAACTCTTCCGAGTAGCGCAAGCCACGGTCTGGCAGCAGCCAGAACTCGGGTTCGCCGTAACCCAGCAGCCTGGCCGCAGCGCCGGACTCTGCGCAGCGCAGGCCGGCCTCGCCAAAACCGGCACCATCGGTCAAAACCACCACCGTCACCGCAACACCGGCGCGCACATGGCCAACAATCGCGCCAGCACAACCAAAAACCTCGTCGTCCGGGTGCGGCGCCAGCACCAAAACGGCCTGCGCGGGCAAGCCGGGGCTTGCGGTGTAGGGAATGAGATCGGATTCCAATGGGCAGGGCGAGGGCATGAATGATTTCAATTTTACGCAACCGGGCAGGCAACGACCCAGTTCAATCGCGCGGCACCTGGCAATGCTGGTCCGTGGCGGGGTTGGCCAGCAGGTACAGCGGGCCGGCATCGCCATCCCGGGCATACAGACAAATCGGGCTTTTTGCCGGCAGCCGGCCGGTCAGGCTGGCGGTCACGGTGAAACCGGAAAGCAACAGTTTCGGGCTGTTCAAAGCAGCCACAACATCCCAGCGTTCGCGGTCAAAAATAGTGTGCAAATGGACTGTGTCGGACTCTGCCTGGGCCACGCCAAGAATCAATTGGCGCTGCCCGCCGGTACTTTTCCAGGGTGCCCAGCCGCTGATCGTCAGCACCGAGCCGTCCTGATGTACCGCATCCACATAGCCCCCCTGTGCCTGATAGGCCAAAGGACGGCCTGCCAGCAGTGTCACCACCGGCTGCGCCCGAAATGCGGCAACCGGCACGCCCACCTGATCATTGGCCAGCAAGCGTGCATTCTGTGACGGAATCAGCCGAACATGGGCATAGCGGTTGAACAGGTTCAGCGTTGCTGTCGGCATGGTGCCAAATTTCTGCTGCCAGATGGCCATTGGCGGCACCGCATTCAAATGCGCGACCGCCCGAAAACCCATGCCATTCAGAGTGGCACCAATCAGTTCCTCGCGTTGCACTGCCAGGATGCCTTCTTCATCGACATTTGCGCGCAACACCTCGGTCATCGGATTGGGCACCTGGTCAAAGATCGGCAGCGCCGACTGAAGCGGGTTGAATCGGCCAAACACCACCATGCCGGTCAAGGTTCCAGCCCATAACAAGGCCGGCGCAATACCTTGTCGGCTCAACCTGGCGACCCATAGCGCCATAACGACTGCGGGAATGATCGCCAACTGAGGTGGAAATGACCAGGGCCCGGCAAGGCCACCGTTTGCCATTTCAAACACCAGCCAACCGGCCACCACCGCACCTACATAAACCAGCAGGGCAGGCCAGCGAAACCGCAGCCCCAGCAGCGTGGTCAGCCGAAGCACCAGCAGCACCAGCAGCAAGCCCGAGGCAAACACCATACGTTCAGGCGGCACCCGATCCCACAGCAGCAGCCGGCCAGCCCAGGAGGGCACCGGTGCAATCATCCAGAGCAGGGTCAAAATCAGGCCAAATAACAGCACCCACAATGGCCGATCCCGCCTGACCAACGCCGCCTGCCAACGCGGCCAGTCGGTAAAACACAGGGCCGCCAGTGTCCAGAAAAGCCCGACAGTCCCCAACTCGACCACATTGGCCAGTGTCACGCTGCTGCGGTAATCGGCATCAAACAACGCGTTGGGCCACAACTGCGTCAGCAACATCAGCTTTGGGTAGTAGCCGCCAGCCGAGGTACGCTGGCCAGGGTAAATGGTGCTGATGGTGTGTTGCAGATAATCCCAAAGGTAAAAAACCACCGTGGCGCAAGCCGCAGCGCTGACCAGGCCGATGCCCAGCAGACTTTTGGGTTTGAGCACATCCGGCCTGAAGGCGATCAGCAACACCAGTGCGACAAATGAAAAGCTGATAAAAAATGGCGGATAAAAATTGCCCATCAGCCAGCAAGTGGCAACCCAGTAAAAAGCCAGCAGCCTGGGCCAAACCGGCAGTGAACTGCACAACACCACCACCAGCCACGGAAAAATCGCCAACAGCGAGGCGTTTGAACTCCAGAAAAACTGCACCGTTCCGGTAAAGTAAATCGCGCCAGACAACAAAAACGCCGCCACCGGCGCGGCGCCGGCAAGGCGAAACAAGTGGGCATAGCCAAACACGAAAAGTCCGAACATGGCAAAGTAATGCCAAGAGAACGCGTAAGCCGGCGGCAGCCAGGGGTAAGCCCAAAAAGTCGGTTTGAACACCAGGCCCCAATCGGCCAGCGGCAGCCCATAGTTGATCCGCAAGTCTTCCCCGTAATAGGAGGTCTGATTAAAGCGTCGAAAGCCGTTGTTGACGCTGGCCTGGGTCAAGGGAGTGGTTACGCTCCACTCGTCGCTGCGCAAGGCACGTGGCTCGCCCCAAATGATGCCGGTCTGCGTGGCCCCGGCAATCCGCAGCACATGACCATAGGAAGAGGGCGACCAGGCATTGCCTACATAGACTGCGCCAACAAGCATGAACAACAACCCCAGGCCAAGGTTCAAACGCCACCAGGCCGATCGCCTGATGCTATTTAATATATAGCTGGCAGCGCTTGCTGGATAAGGGCTAGAAGCCATTTTCATCATAAAACATGAAAGCGGCCATGCAGTGTGGTGGCCAGCGCCACCAGCGAGGCCAGCGCAAAACCGGCCAGCAGCAGCGTGTTTCGCCAGCGCCGGGCCGGCGCCAGGTCAGCCGCCAGACCGCTGAGGGCAAACGCCAGCAACAGGGCCGGTGCCACAAAGTAGCGCCCTTGAACCCCATGCACCAGCACCGCCGGATGCGGTGTCCAAGTCACCAGCAGGGCCAGAAACACCAGGCCCGCGCACGCCAGTGCCACACCGGCCAGCAGCAAGCGCGCGCGCCAGTCCTGCCGCCAAGACGACATCGACACCGAGGCCAGCCCGCACAGCCCGAGACCGACCCATAGAACCGGATAGAAAATCCCCGGAAGCCAGGTGTCGAGCCAGCCCAAAATGCCAATAAACGATTGCGCAACATAGGTAAACCAATCGGGGTCAGCCAGCGATGCCCAAACCACCCGGAAAAACGCCCCGGGGTCCGCCAGGTAAAACAACAGCAAATCTGCCGTGCTCTGGTCGCGAACCACCCGCACATCCGACACCGCCGCCAATGCCAGCAGCGTCCACCCCATAGCCGCCGCAGCCACCCCGCAGCCAAGCAAAAAATCCCACCGCGACCGCCCGCGCCACGCCAGGAAAAAAGGCAGCGTCAGCAAAGGCAGCAAATGGGTACGGCTGGTGCTGAGCAAAAAAATGCACAGCGCCAAGCCCCAAGACGTGGCCAGCGATGGCGCACGCCCCGGCTGCAAGGCCCGCAGAAAAAGACTGACTGCCAGCACCGTCAGGCAGTTGCTCAAGCCGTCCAGAGTGGGGGACACCAGTTGAAACAGGCTCATCGGCAGCAGCAGCAGGGCGGCGACCAGCGGATTGGGCGTCAGTGTCCGAAACGCCATCCAGAGCACGGCAAAACAAGCCAACAACGAGAATCCCCGCGCCAACTGGTACGAATGCCCGATGCTCAGGCCAAGCGCTTGCCCAATGCCAATACCCAACACCTGCGGCATATAAATGGCGGGAAAGTAATACCCGGTGCCGGGCATCAGGTAAAACTGCCTTGAATCAGACCAGGTCAGGCTGGCCAGACTTTGCTGTTGGGCCGAACTGATGCGTTTGGCGGGCTGGCCGGCAAAAGCCATATACCCATCGATGAATTGCAGCAGTCCCAGGTCGATCAGGCCCCCGCTGCGCCCCCCTGATATGCGGGCACGTTCCAGATAACCGGCCATGTCGGAGTCATCGTTTGACTTGGGATGACTGCCCGGCACGGCTTGCAGCAACACCTGTCCCTGCGCGATCAGATAGGCTCTTGCAATATGGCTGTTTTCATCAGGCGACTGCATTGGCGGAATCAGCATTGACAGCGCCGCCGCCAGCAGCAGCGCCAGCAGGCCAAATACCGGGCGCATCAATTTTTCAGGCATCTTCCACAACGGCATGGGTGTTACTCCCAGCCGACCGAAATCCAGACACCCAGAACAATCACCAGCGCCCCCAGCAAACTCTGCCAGCGCAATGGCTCGTCCAAAAACCAATGCCCGAGTACTGGCACAAAGAAGAAAGCCAGTGCCACCAGCGGATAAGCCAGGTGCAGGGGCATCTGGCGCAGCAGCGCCACCCACAGCGCCGTGGCAGACAAATAGACCAGCAACGCCACCCACAAATACCGGTTCAAGACGATCTGGCTGACCCAGGAGCTACTGCCCGACATGCCGCGCGCTGCCAGCTTGAACAAAATCTGCCCCGCCGACATCGTCAGCACTGTTAGCGAAACCAGCACAAGTTGCGACAGCGACAATTGCAATCCGTTTCTTGGTTGATCAGGGTTTCAGGCTTTGGGCGGAGCATCCTGGCGCACCGCCAGCACCAGCATCGCGTCACTCGGCAGCCACTTGACCAGCGGGTAACACAGCAGCAGTGCCAGCCAGAGCAGCCCATGCTGCACCGGTTTACCGGGGCTGGCATAGGCGATCCGGTTGTACAGACCCTGCAGCCGAATCGATGGCAAGCTGCCATTCGCGCACACCAAAAAGCCGCATCCTTGCAACAGCCGCGCCAGGTTGGATCGATCAAAATAATGCAGGTGCGGCGATGGAAAGCCTTTTTGCCACAGCCGCTCAAACGCGGCATCCAGCCCGAGCCGGCGACCGACTTTGGCCAGAACATAAAACAGCCCCTTGCTGGTAGGCAAATTCAGCACCAGCAGCCCGCCCGGGCTGAGCGCCGCGTGGCAGGCCAGCAAGGTCGCCTGCGGGTCGGGAATATGTTCCAGCACATCGTTGAACACCATCACGTCAAAGCGCTCCTCTGGCCTCAAGGCAGCAGGAAAATAGCCCGCCACCACCGGCAGCCCCTTGGCCCTGGCCAGTTGAAAAATCTGCTCGTCGGGTTCAATCCCGACAACGGCAAAGCGCTGTGCTGCCAGTTGCAAAAACCAGCCGTGGCCACACCCCACCTCCAGCAAGCGCTGATGCCGATCCGTCAGGTGCGGGTTCAACAGGCGCAGCAACTCCCTGAAATTGCTTTCCCGCAGGGCGCGCAAACCGTCTGCGCGCCGGGACTCTGACAACGACGCATGCGCCAGATTGATGGCGTTGCTGAACTGGGCCGACTCATAAGCACAGTTCGGGCAAATGTGGTGCCAGCCATCAAGCCCCTGGCGCTGCTCCGTCAGGCAGCAGGGGCAGGGCAGAGCCGCAGGCTCACTAGGGCAAGTCAACATGAATCGGGCGGCGCGGCAGATTCGCCACATCAAAAGTCACAAAAGCCAGCAACAGTTGCAGCCCCAGCATGGTCGGCAATGCCGCCAGCATGATGGTGCCCAGCGGTGTCGGCAAATCGGTTGAAATGCCGCGCAGCCAGTGCAGCGCCCCAAAAAACACGCCAAATGCCAGTGCCGCCGCGCCCAGCACCAGTTCCAGCGAGGCAGCCGTCATGTCGCGCAAAAAATAGTTATAAACCACCCGCTTGAAAAAGTTGCGCAGGTGTTTTGCCAGAAACTCCCCCACCACCTGCCCCACCCGCAGGTTGCTTTTTTCGGCACCGTAGCAAGCATCCATCGGAATATCGACCACCACCGCCCGAATGATATTGAGGCGAAACAGCATGTCGGTTTCAAAAAAATAGCGCGGACTCACCTTCTCAAAAGCAATCCGCCGCGCCACCTTGGCGTGTATCGCGGTGAATCCGTTGGTCGTGTCAAACAGGTTCCAGTAGCCTGTCGACAGCTTGGCCATCAATGACAGCGCAGCATTGCCAGCCAGGCGCAGCAGCGGCATCCGGCCAATTTGCGTCAGGTCGTAAAACCGGTTGCCCTTGGTGTAGTCGGCCTGGCCGTTGAGAATGGGCGTGACGAAATGCGGGATCAACGCCGGGTTCATTTGCCCGTCGCCATCCACCTTCACCATCACATCGGCGCCGTCACTCAAGGCGGCCCGGTAGCCGGTCATCACCGCTGCGCCAACCCCGCCATTGACGGCATGGCGCAACACCATCACCCGCGGGTCGCGGCATTGCGCCTGCACCAGGTCGCCGCTGCCGTCGGGGCAGGCATCGTCAATCACAAAAACCCGGCTCACCTCGGGGCCAATCCGCGACAACACGTCAAGAATCTGGTCTTTGACCCGGTAACAAGGAATAACGACAGCAACAAAAACGGGCATAAAAAATAAAATCAGTGGCAGTGGTTGGTTGGGCTGACAGTTCAGCAATTTATCGATTCGCTCCATGCCGATGGGCGGCGCGTTCAAAACAGACCCAGCCCGGCGCCGCCGGGTCGCTTGAGTTCGTCAACAGCGCCACATACATCGCAGGCTCCAATAGCGACCATTCCGGTTCGTCAAAACAGCGTGCCAGGCTTTGGTCGGGACGGAAGATGGCCGGCATCATCAGCATCGACGGGCTAAATGCCAGCACTCCCGCGCCACCGGTCAACCGGGCAAACTCGGCAGCACTACGCACCGGCTCAGGCAGCACTGTAAACCACTGTCCCAATACCATCGGCCGGCTCAATGCTGTCAGGCGGGCCAAGCCTGCGGACCAGCGGAAAAACGCCGGGAACCGTTTGCTGAAATACTGCCGCTGGGCAGTTGCCATCAGGTCAGCCTTGAACGACTTGTGGCGGTATTCATGCACTGCGCAGGCGGTCGTCAGCATGGCCAGTTCATGGCCGGAGCGGCGCAAGCGCAGCGACAAATCCGAGTCCTCAAAAAACATGAAGTAATCCGGGTCAAACAAGCCACCGGCCTGCAGCACCGCACTGCGCCGCAACAGCAGCACCGCGCCAGCCAGAAAATCGAGCCGGTACAGCTTGGGTGAAGCCATCTGGCGTATCGCCCGCTTCAAGTCATGTTGCGCGGCCCGGCGGGTCACGCCAGGCAACTGGGTGGCCAGTGCCAACGCCAGACTGCGCGCCG
This sequence comes from uncultured beta proteobacterium, assembly GCA_903873485.1. Lineage (GTDB taxonomy): Bacteria > Pseudomonadota > Gammaproteobacteria > Burkholderiales > Burkholderiaceae_C > Rhodoferax. The sequence goes on from CAIQOO010000057.1 coordinate 38,986, forward strand.
GTGTCTGGGCAAATGCCGGCGGCAACACAAATGAGCGTTGTTCGTTCCAGAATATCTTGGGCGACACGGCAGCCAGCCTTGGACGTTCTTGCAATGTGCCGGCCAGCAGCAGCACATCTTCGGTCGCAATCCGCGCATCCGGATTCAGCAGCAGAAAAAACTCGGCTTCTGAGCGGGCAAACGCCAGGTTGCAGGCCCGGCCAAACCCCAGATTGCTGCCAGTTGCCAAAGACTGCACCCAGGGCATCGCCGCGCTGGCCCGGTTCAGTGCCGCCGTCTGGTCCGCCATGTCAGGCTCGTGGGCGCTGTTGTCCACCAGCCAGACCGTGCCATGCGGCCAGTCGGCCAGGCGCGCCAGCGCCTGCAATGTGTCGGCGGCACCCCGGTAGTTGACGATGGCAATGTCGATACAGGTGTCGGTCATGGGCGCTTGCTGGCCAAAACATGAAAACTGTCGGTACTGAGGCTGGCTTGGTTCCAGCCTGACAGCCCGGTGCCTGAAGCATCCAGCGCGCGGGCAAATTGCTCCGGCATCGGTGACGCCTGGTTGTGCCAGATGTCGATTTCAAAATTGGCGTCAGCCAGCAGTTGGCGCAGACTGTGCCCGGTAAAAAAACGCAGGTGGGTGCAGCACAAAATCCCAATCGGCAGATAGTCAAAACGCCCTTGCAGCAAATCCTGCACCACCGACCAATGCCCGACATTGGGCACCGACAAGATCACAAAACCCCCCGCGCACAACAGGCGGTGCGCATGCTGCAAGGCTGCCAGCGGGTTGTCAAAGTGTTCCAGCACATCCAGAAAACTGATGCAATCAACCGGGCCGAGCAGCTTCGCATCAACCGCTTCGAAGCGTTCATTCAACACGGCAATGCCGTGCTGCCGGGCCACCGCCGATGACTGAATGTTGGGCTCCACCAGCAGCACTTGGCCCGCCCGCTGCTTTTGAAAAGCCCGCAAAAAGCCGCCCTCGCCACCCCCCACATCAACCAGCTTGCGAACACCCGTCGGCACTAGGTGCAAGGCCTCATGACGCTCGCTTTTTTGGTAGTCGGCATAAGAATGCACAAACGCCCGCTGCGCCAGCCAACAGCCGCCCGGCATCTGTTGGGTGATCGCCTGCCAGTGCATTCCCGGTGAACCCGATAAAAGTGTCAACAGCGCCTGCCGGTTCACCAGTGCCATCCAGGCTGGTGCTGCGTCACCTGGTCGCTGCTGTGGCAGCGCCTGGCGGCGCGCCACATAACGCTCAAACCCGGCCCGGCTCGCATAATCAATCTGCCACACACCGCTGGCCCGGCGCGGGTCATCGGGCATGATGCAGGCCTGCGGGTGCTGCGTGAGCACATCGACCAGCTCGGCCATCAGGTTGTCGGAAACAATCAACGCCGGGTTCAACACCAGCAGCACCAAGTCACCGCCCAGCGCCGCAATCAAGTCAAGCTGTGTCTCAGGCAAGCCAGTGCCATCGAACTCAAGCCAGCCCTGCAGACCGGCCCCGGCCTGCAGCACCCGGTGCAGGTCTCGCAAGCCAAACTCAAGCTCGGGCGAGCCACGCAAGCTGCAATCGGTATTCAAGATAACCGAAAAACTCATGGCAGCACCCCTCTGCGGTCATCAGCCACCGGCATATTGGGCAGCAGGTCGGCCGCCCACCAGCGCCCCGGGTTGGCCAGAATCTGCTGGCTGAAAAAACGGTAAACCCGCGCCACCGTGTCGGCATCATCGGCGGGGCCGGTCGGGCATAGTGCCAGCTCATAGCGTCCTGGTCCGAGGTAGCGGCACACATAGCCACCCATGTCGCTGCCAGTGCGCTGCGCCATGCGCAGCGCGCCGCCTGCCAGCGTGCGTGGTGCTCCCAGAAAATCAACCGTCATCGCCACCCCATCGCCCAGCACCGGTGCATCACCCAGCACCACCAGCGTTTCGTGCCGCTCCAGCATGCGGTAAAACGGCCGCAGCCCGCTCTCCAGGTCCAGCAGTTGCCCGCCATTAAGGCAATGCTCAAGACCCCGGTATTTGTGGTTGAAATGCTGTTGCACCGCTGCATCGACCCGTGGGTCGCGGGTCACCGCCGATGTCATCAGGTTGATCTTGGCCCCCGAGCGTGCCAAAAATGCAACGCCGACAAAAAAACTGTCAAAGTGGGGCGTCAGCAGCAGCAGCCCGCGCTGGCGCAGCAAGCCTGGCCTGGCGGCATCGGCCGGCACAAAACTGCAGTTCAGCTCGGCCACCCGGCGCCGCGCAATCAGGCAGGCCTCGTATTCATCACGCGCCTCCACCACAAACCGTTCATCCCGCCAGGCCAGGCATTCTTGATCGGTGCTGGCTCCCGGCAACAAGCGATAGCCGGCCAGGCTTTGTCGCTGGATATGCCGAAACCCAAGGGCTACCGAGCGCCAGTCCCGCCCGCTGGCCGCGTTGAAGCGACCGCGCCAGCCAGCCAGCCGGTAGCCCAGCGACAACGGCAAGCGGGCCATCCAGGGCAACACCCAGGCAAAGTCTGCCCGGTGTGCCAGGCGCAGCGCCCGCCACAATGCCGCATGCCAGCCAGTCTGCACCTGCCCAGTCATGGCATCTCGGTCACCACAGTGTCAATAAAAGCCGCCACATCGCCGGGCTGCACGATATTGAAGCATGGCGTGGTCAACGGCAAGCGCTGCCGCCATTTCTGCTCAAACACCGCCGCGCTGGCCTTGATGCGCTGCACCACCGCGCGCGTCACGACGCCGTGCGACGGGGTTTCTGACCAATGCTCGCAGCAGGCATCCACCACAGCACAGGGCCAGCCCCGCGCTTGCGCCTGCAGCACCACATCGGTGGCATAAAAATCAAAGCCAAGTGCCGCGTCGAGCAACAGCCCGCTATCAGCCCGCACCGCAAACAGCAGTTCATCCAGACTGTCCACCAGGCAAGGCAAAGGCGTGGACTCGCGCAGCAGGGCACCGCGATCGATCACATGACCCGCCCGCCGGGCCGCCGCCCCAGCCCCGGCAATGCCATAAACCCCGGCTACCGCCAGCATTGGAAACTGCGCCAGAGCAGCGCCCAGCGCCAGTTCAAAACGCTGCCCCCAGCCAGTTGGCAGCACCACATCCTGGTGCACCCACACCAGCCAGCGGCTGGCACCATCGGTGCCCTGCGCTGCCGCCATCGCCTGGTTAAAACCGGCCGCTGCCGATGTCGCATTGAAATGCACCGCCAGCGGGTAGCCTCCATGGCGCAGGCAAGGCGACGACAGCAGCCGCTGGCCCAGCACCTCAAGTCGGCTGGCACAAGTCACAAAACTCAGTTGGATGGATCGGGTCTGGCTCATAAAAAATCGGTGTCGCCGCCCATCAGCCACCAGGGCAGGGCGGCCTGGTCTCTGGCCGACGGAACAGAGGCGGCTGACACGCCGAGTCCGGCGCACACTTCGCGCCGCGCCATGCCCGAGATGGCCAACTGCTGCGCCACCGCCGCGCTGGCCCAGGCAGTCAATTCGCTGGCGCCGGCGCGCCCGGCCTCGATGCGGCAGGCCCGGCTGGCCAGCGCCATCAGCTTGATCGGCCCAACCCAATCGAGCCAGTGGGCAACCGCCGACCGCAAGTCCAGCACCGCCACCCCGGTGCTGCTGCCAAAGCGCTGGCGCAAGGCAAAAAAACGGTAGCGCGGCGGTACCTCGGCCAACGCGCCAGCGGCACCAGGCCGTGCCAGGTAGCGCCAGCGCAAATAAGCCGCATCGCGTTGCCCCAGCATCAGGTGCTGCCCCTGCGCCTGCATCGACTGCCAGGCCCGGTCAACAACACCGGCAAAGTTTGCCGGCGTCAACTCCTGCCAGCGCCAAAGCCAGGGCAGGGCAGGGGGGGTAGCCGGCAGCGGTTCCCAGTGCAGCGACTCGATCACGCCAGCATCATGAACCAGGCCCAGCAGCACCCCCAACTGCAAATGCCGCTGATTCGGAAAACCAAACCCCACCTGAAACTGGCGCTGTGGCGCGGCCCCGAGCCGGCTGCGGTGAAAACATTGGGTGACATGAAAAAAAGGCCCGCGCCGCGTCAAAATGCCACGCCACGCCGGGTGCACCATCACATCCCCCATTTGCAGCCCCGCCACCGGCTGGCCCTGAAACCACAAGCTGCGCGGCAGGCCACCACAGCAGGCAATCAATACATCCCCGTGCCAGGCACCCAGCGCCTGCCCTTGCCCCTGATCGGCTGCCTGACCGTATTTCCAGTCAAACCAGCGGGCATCCACCTCCGGCCCAAACACCTCGGTGTGCAAGGCCAGCAGGGCGTCCCGGTCGGCTAGCCGCAAATCGCGCAAGCTCAAAGCATGCTGGCCCACCTGCACGGTCAAGCCGGTGCTGGCTGCATCTGGCGCATGCATTGGACTCATGGTTTTGGCAGCCAGACATGCGCCAGCATCACCACGCCTTGCTCCAGCCCGGTTTGCGTGATGTTCAGAATCAGGCTGTTTTCTACCTGTTCATACACATGCAAAGCGTTTTCGCAAGCCAAAAACCCGGTCACTGCATAGCGCCCTTTCAGCAGCGGCAATCGCTCAAACAGCACCACGGCGCGCCCATGACCGCTGCCATCCATCTGCACGCTGGCAGGGTCATCGCCCGACACCACACTGGCCACCGTCAGGCCATTGGCATCCGAAAAGCCAAATGCCACGCTGGGCGGCGGCAAGCCCGGGTCGATTGAAAACTCCAGCGTGATCTGCAAATCCGTCATGCCCGAAACCAGGTCAAGTTCCCGCCCGCTCACCCCGTTGGCGCAGCCGATGATGCGGTCAATGCGCCCGCTGCCGTGCGGTGCCGCCGCTTTCGGCGGGCTGGCCGGCACCACCGCACTCGCACTGGCAGGCCGGTGTGCCGCCGCCGCAATGCTGGCATTCAGGCTGCTCTGATACGCACTGGTCACCTCGGCTGCCGTGCCCGCCAGGCGCAGCCGACCGGCCTCAATCCACATCGCCCGCGAACACAGCGCCTCTACCTGGTACATCGAATGCGAACAAAACAAAATCGTCTTGCCGGCCTCTTTCAGCCCCATGATGCGGTCAAACGACTTGCGGGCAAACGCCCCGTCGCCCACCGACAACGCCTCGTCAATCACCAAAATATCCGGCTCCACACTGGTCGCCACGGCAAACGCCAGCCGCATGTACATGCCGCTTGAGTAAGTCTTGACTGGCTGCCGAATAAAGTCGCCAATGTCGGCAAACGCCAGAATACTGTCGAGCCGCGCATTCACCTGGGCCTGGCTCAGCCCCAAAATGGCAGCATTCATGTCAATATTTTCCAGCCCGGTGAAGTCGGGGTTAAAGCCCGCGCCCAGCTCCAGCAGCGCCGCTACCCGGCCCCGCACTGCCAGCTCGCCATGGCTGGCCTGCAAGGTGCCGCACACCAGTTGCAGCAGGGTTGATTTGCCGGCGCCGTTGCGCCCCACAATGCCCACCACCTCGCCCGCTCCAATCGCAAAACTGACCTCCTGCAAAGCCCAAAAATCCCGGTAATAGGCCTTGGCCGGGCTGCGCCAGCGCCCCCACAGCAGTTGTTTCAGCCGGTCGCCCGGTCGCTCGAACAAGCTGTAGCACTTGCCCAGATCGTGCGCCTCAATGGCCCATTCAGACGACATCGGCAAACCCCTTGCGTGCCAGCCTGAAAAAGGCTGCACCCAGCATGGCTATTGCGCAGCACGCTATTAAATGTATGGCAAGTGGGGGCCAGTCGGGCCACTGGCCATCAAGCAGCACCCGGCGCGTCTGGCTGATCGTCAAGGCCAGCGGGTTCAAAAACATCCACGGCCTGACCGCCGCCGGCAGCGCCTCCAGCGGGAAAAAAATCGGGCTTAAAAACATCATCAGGCTCACCAGCAGCCCCAGCACTTGGCTGACATCGCGCACATAGGTGCCAATCGCCGCCAGCAGCCAGCCCAGGCCCACGCACAGCGGCAGCAGCGCCAGCCAGACCAGCGGTAGCGCCAGCACCGACAGCGGCAGCGCGCCCCGGTCCCAGGCACCAAACAGCAGCAGCAGCAACAGCGCCACCGCCAAATGCACCAGCGCCGCCAGCGCGTTCACCCAAGCCAAAATTTCCAGCGGGAAAATCACTTTTTTCACCAGATGCGGCTGGTCCAGCACCAGGCGTGGCGCCCGGTTGACACATTCGGCAAAAAAATTGAACACCGCCAGCCCGGCATACATTTGCAGCGCAAAGCTCAGGTTGCTGTCCGTGTCGGCACCGCCCCAGCGCAGCCGAAAGACAAAGCGAAACACCAGCGTATAAACCCCCAGCATCAGCAGCGGTGTCAAAAACGCCCACAACACCCCCAGCACCGACTGCCGGTAACGCGCCTGAAACTCCCGCATGACAAATTGCCTGATCAGGCCCGCATAGCGCCAGGGAAACAAATAAGAAAGCAGGGTCTGCAAAATAAACGCGCCAGGTTGACATCAAGCGGGCGAGTTTAACTTTTGGGCGGCTCCACCCGTCCCTCGGCAATGTCTTTCAGATCATTCGGGCGCACCAGCATCAGGGTATTGCCCTCGCGCACCAGTATCTTGTTCAAAAAAAGCAGATGAAACGCCCGGGTTACCGTCTCGCGGCTGGCATTGATCATGATTGCCAGCTCTTGATGGGTTGGCACCTGATCAACGGCTGCCCCGCCAGTGGCGGCACTTGGCTGCGACAACTGCAAAATCAGCACACACAGCCTTTGAAACGGGTTGGGCAGGCTCAGCAGTGTGCGCTGTGCCATCACGCTGCGCACCCGCTGCGCCAGCCGCGCCATCACGGCCCGCGCCAAGTCAGGGTTGCCGGCAATCAGTTCCCGGGCAATGCCAGCCTCCAGAACCGCCACGGTCGATTTGGCCGCTGCCACCACAAATTCTGAAACACCCTTGCCATCGACCACCGACAGCTCGCCAAAATAGTCGCCCGGATCAACAAAATACAAACCAACGCTGCGCCCGTCCATCGTAAAATCCACCCCCTGCAGCCGGCCCTCCACCAAAAAACCGAGCTCCTGCGTCGGGCTGTCCTTGGACATCACCATGGCCCGGCGCGCAAATGACTTCAGGCTCATTTGCCCAGACAGCGGTTCCAGCGTCTCACGTGGTAATGGTTGCAGTAGCGGAAACTGAGTCAGTAATTGAAGCGATACAGGCATTGGTGCGAGTTTATCGGTTCAGAAAGATCACAACTTGTGATGCCAGACACAGAAAATTGTTATCCGATGTGAAAACATCAACCCTCATTCATAGGTGAAAACATGCACAAATTGTTCCCCTCATCGCCTGTCCTGTCAGCTTGCATGGTGTTGCTGGCATCGGCTCACGGTGCCCACGCCACCGGCAGCCCGGCCATTGTTGGCGAAGCCGCCATGGTCATCGGCGTGGCCCATGTCACCAGTGCCAGTGGCGCCACCAGCCAGATCAGCCGGGGCGGTGCCATCCATGAGGGCGACCGCCTTGAAACCGAATCTGGCGGTCATGTTCATGTCCGCTTTGTCGATGGCGGCCGCCTCAGCGTTCGCCCCTTGAGCCGCCTGCAGGTCGAAAACTACAGCCATTCCACCGAGCAGCCGGCCCTGACGGCCATCAAGTTTCGCCTTGACGAAGGCGTGGTGCGCTCCATCACCGGCACCTGGGGCGAGGCCGCCCGAGATCGTTTCCGCCTGAACACCCCGGTGGCCGCCATCGGCGTCAAGGGCACCGATTTTGTCGTCCGCTCTGATTCTCAAGCCACCGCCGCCTCAGTTTACTCGGGTGCCATTGTGCTGTCGGCACTGTCAGCCGACTGCCAGTCCAGCCTTGGGCCATGCCGCAATGGCGGTGAAAAGCTTCTGTCGCAAGACATGAAAGGCCAAATGCTCGAACTTGGCCGTGGCCAGGCCAGCCCGCAACTGGTGCCGCTGGTCGATCTGCTGGCATTGAACACCCGCAATGGCGCGAGTCAAACCAGCACTGTGGCCGACAAGTCTCCCAATCCCGAAGCCGCCCGGCACCCGTCCACCGACAAACCGGCCAGCACCGACAAGCCCATCGGCACCGACACCCTGTCTCCCAGCGGTGTCACGGTTTCATCCACCTTGCCTGCAATCAAGCCAGACCTGGCCACCAGCCCGGTGCTGCCCACCGCGGCTGACCTCACCCCGCCCAGCGTCAGCCAACTGGTTTGGGGCCGCTATGCCTGGGCCAGCGCGGTCGAGGGCGATGCCATCAGCAAGAGTTTTGAACTCGCGCGCGACAATGGCCGGCGCGTCACGGTCGGCAACGGTGCCTTTGGCCTGTACCGTGAAGTCCCCGCCAGCGGCTCCCAGGTACTGGCCACGGCCGATGCCACTGCCAGTTTCCGCTTGTCTGGCGCGTCGGCCCAGCTTGTCAACAGCCAGGGCGGCAGCCAGTTCGCCAGCGTCGATAGCGGCTCGCTCAACCTCGACTTCACCCGCCGCACCTTTGCCACCCAACTCGCTGTCTCCAACGCCACCTTGGGCACCAGCCAGATTGAAGCGGCCGGTTCCGTCGCCCAAAACGGCGTATTTCTCACCCAAACTGGCAACGCCCAAGTAGCAGGCGCCCTCAGCCTCGACGGTCGCGAAGCCGGTTATCTGTTTGAAAAAACCACCCCCAGCGGTGCCCTGCGCGGCATCACCCTGTGGGGGCGATGATTGACCCAACTTTGGACGCGCCTGTTTAGCAAACATGGCGTCATAGCTGTCAGCCTTGGGGTGGCCGCGCTCATCAGCGCGGCCTTCCTGTTTTTTGCGGCTGAACTGCTCAACCAGCTCGAACTGCGCAGCAGCGACCAGATATGGCGCATCGGTGCCGTGCATGCCGACGAGCGCCGCCTGATCGTCGTCGATATTGACGAGCGCAGCCTGCAGCAGATCGGCCCCTGGCCCTGGCCGCACGACACGCAGGCCCGCCTGATTCAAAAACTGGCCGCCGCTGGCGCGCGCGAACAGATCATTGACATCGTTTTCACCGATGCCCAGCCCCACGAAGCCAGCTTTGTGGCGGCGGTACAACAGCAGCAGCCGGTGCTGGCGCAAGTCTTTACCCTCGATCAGGGTGGTCAGCCGTCGGTGGGCGCGCTGGCCGGTGCGCTGGACTGGGCCACTTGCCCAGCCCCGTTTGCGCAGAGCAACGGCTACCTTGGCAATTTTGCCGCCCTCAAGGCCGACCACGCCGGGCACATCACCCCGCGCGTTGGCCGAGACGGTGTGGTGCGGCACCAGCCTGCCATCATTTGCCACCAGGGCAAGTCTTACCCGGCATTGGGGCTGGCGGCGCTGATGCGCGGCGCCGGCGAGCGCAACCTGACCCTGCAGCGTGGCAGCCAGTGGTTCGGCCCGGCTTGGTCGCTGCGCTCGCCCAATCAGGGCATGGATGCCGTGCCGCTTGAAGCCAATGGTGATTTGCGGGTTTCTTGGCACCTGCACCCCGACAGCTTTGTCAGTGTTTCCGCCAGCGACGTGCTGGCCGACCGCCTGCCTGCCGACCTGCTCAAAGGTGCCTGGGTGCTGGTCGGGGCCAGCGCCTTTGGCCTCAACGACACCATTGCCACCCCGTTTGAAGGGGCCGCTGCCGGTTTGCAGGTGCATGCCCAAATCATCACCGCGCTGCTTGACGGCCGCACCCCGTTCACTCCACTGGCGGCACCCGCGCTGCAAGCCGCCGCCGCGCTGCTCGGGCTGGCCAGCCTGGTGGCCTTGAGTCTGCTGGGGCGCCGCTTTCCGGTCTATTTGCTGCCGCTGGTGGCCACCGGCTGGGCACTGCTGTTTTGGTCAGTCCACGCAATGCTGCTGCTGCAACAAGCCATCTGGGTTGGCTGGAGCGCCCCAGCCCTCTTTATTTTGTCAACCGGCTCCATCATGGGGGTGTTGCAGCATGCCAAAAGCCGGCTTGACCGCGACCGGCTTTACACCCACCTGTCAAGCTATTTACCGGCGCCGGTGGCGGCCGCGCTGGCCCTGCAGCCGCCCAGCAGCGCCATCAAGGCCAGTACCAAACAGGTGTCGGTGCTGTTTGCCGATATCCGCAATTTTTCTGCTTACTGTGAGGCCCGCCCGCCCGCAGAAGCCGCAGCGGTGCTGCACGCCTTTTTCTCGACCGCCGCACCGATCGTCGAGGCCCACGGTGGCGTTATTGAAGCCTTTCAGGGCGACGCCATCTTTGCCGTCTGGAACGGCGACCCCGCGCCCGACGCGTGCAGCCCCGACGGCAAACCCGCGCCGCCCCCGGCCTACCATGCACAGCGTGCCCTTGATGCGGCGGTCGCCTTGCTGTCGGCCGTGCATGGTCTGCTGCCTGATCCGGCACCGGCCGGCCTTGAGCCGCTGGCGCTGGGCATTGGGGTCGAAACCGGCCCCGCCATGGCCGGCTCATTTGGTCAGGCCAGCCGCCGCACCCACATGGTGATGGGCCGCACCGTCACCATTGCCAGCCGGCTGGTAGTCATGACCGCCGAGCTGGCCCACCCCATTCTGGTCGGTGAAGGCCTCGCCGGCCAGGTTGGTGCGGTCGGGCTGGAGTCCATGGGTTTTTTCATGCTCGACGGCATGCGCGCACCCCACCATGTTTATGCCTATCCCCTTGTCCCCGAAGATGCCCCAGGTCAATCGCATTGAACATCGCGCCTTTGTTCCACTGTTGGCGCTGGCGGGGCTGCTGGCGGCCGGCCCGGCGGCGGGGGTTGAAGACACGGCCTGCGCCGCCTTTGCTGCGCTGAACCGCCAGCCTGGCGCCAATGGGCCAGACCAATGGCTCGGCGCCCTTGGCAATTGCCAAAACGACGCCAGCTTTCTGGCCGCCCTGGGAGACCTGCTCAACCAGCAGGGCCGCTACCCCGAGGCCAGCGAACACCTTGAGCGCGCCCTGCTGCTCAACCCCGACCTCAAAGGCGCGCAACTCAGCTATGCCATCGCACTGGCAGGCATCGGCGATACCGCTGCCGCAGAGGCACTGATTGAGGCACTGCTGACCGACCCCGGTTTGCCCACGCACCTGCGCCACGCCTTGCTCAGGCAGCAAGACTTGCAGCGCACCCCGCTGCTGCAAACCCGCTTTACCGTCAATGCCCGCTGGGGCCATGACAGCAACCTGCTTAGCGCCCCCAACCTGACCGACCTGGAGCTGTCCTTGTCCGGCCAGAGCGTCACGCTGCCACTCGACCCCAGCTACCTGGCCAGCCCAGGCCAGTATTACCGCACCGATGCCCAGTTTGACCTGCGCCGCCTGCAGCCCAACGGCACCCGCTGGGATTTTTCGGCCAGCCTGCACAACCGCCACAGCCCGGCCGAAGCGCTGGCCGGCGCCACCCAGGCCGACCTGACCATCGAGCGCAGCACGCCAGCGCTCAACTGGGGCCATTACATCAGTGCCACCGCCTCGGCGCTCAACGCGCAATCCGGAGTTCAGTTACAAGCCTTGTCGCTGGCGGGCGGTGTCATTTATGCCAAAAACAACGGATTGATTGCCGCCTGTCGGTTACGCACCGGCCTTGAAATGCAATCACGCAACTATAAAAACAACGATCTGTTGTCTGCACGCTACACCGGGCTGGTGGCCAGTGTGGCTTGTGAACCACTTCAGGGCGCGCAGTGGCTGTTGGGCTTAAAAGCCGGACAAGACCAGCCTGACAACCCCGATCGGCCCGGCGGCAGCCAGCGCCAATACAGCCTGCGCGCGGTCGGCGTGTGGCCGCTAGGCCGGGGCCTGGTCAGTGCCGATATCGAGGCCAGCAGCTACCAGGATGCCACCGGCTACAGTCCCTTGCTGGGGAACGGGCAGGTGCGCAGCATGGCACGCCTGGGCGCGCGGCTCGAATACCAGCAGCGCCTGACCCCAAACTTGTATTGGTCCGCCGGGCTGGAGGCCGCCCGCCAGACCGCCAACATCAGCCTGTTTCAGCTTCAAAGCACCGGTGCCTATCTGGCCTGGCGCGCCAGTTGGTAGCGCACTAATTGATGATTCATGTGATTTCAATCACTTGTTGGGCAGCGCTGCTTCAACTACAGTAGGGCTTAAGTTGGTAGCGGAGCCATTCATGCGGCGCAGGCAAAAAGCCTCCCTATGTGATAATCCCGCGGCAAACTTGCATTCTTGGGGGACAACCACCCCTACCTGGTTCCGATCAAATCAATTTTTTAAGGATTTACACATGGCCGCGTCTTTGTATACCCAAGCAGTCACCACAATTCATGCTGCTCTTTACGGCAACCAACCCGCCAATCCGGTGTTCGTCACAGAAACCAACGCCGCATCAATGGGCGTTCGGGCTTATGTCAACAGCAAGGTCGCGTCAGTTGCCAATGGTGGCAGCAGCGATGCACTTCTGGCAACCACGGTTTTGGACAACATGGGCATCAACAACGCTGCCTTGAACGACGCGCTGGTTTCCTATTTCGCCGCTGCCCCGGCAGACCGTGGTTATGTCATTTTGCAACTGAGCCAAATTTTGACGGCCATTGCTGATCCAGCCCATCCCCAGCATGCAACCTATGGCGCTGCCGCCGATGCATGGAACAGCAGCCAGGCTGCCGCCTATATCTATTCCAGCAATCCGCTGAATGTGGTGCCTGCTCCTTCATCAGAATTGCCAGACGTGCCAGTAACGTCAGGAACAGTGTTCACCGCCAGCAGCGACGACATTCCCGGCAGCAGCTTGGATGATTTGTTTAATGCCCCCCTGAGCCAAAACGACTTCGCCGGCGGCGTATCCAACACCCTGTCGTCTGCCGACAAGCTCCATGGCGGCGCTGGCACAGACACTCTGAAGGCCGAACTTGTGCCTGAATTTTACGGTGCCACCGGCAACAACCAAATTGACGTGCAGCCCAGAACCACCAGCGTTGAACATGTCGAATTCGAAGCCCGTGAATTTGGCTCCAACGATACACTTACTAAAGTCATCAGCGTTGATGCCAAGTGGATGAAGGACATCGAAAAGATCGGCTCTTTCTACTCAGACGCTGACCTCATCATCGAAAACCTGACCACCCTGACTGGTGCTGACGCGGCCCGCGACACCGAAGCCATCACCATCACGATGGACCACACCGACAACTTCAACAGCGACCATGATGCCTCTGACCTGACGGTGTACTTCGACGAAGACTACCTGTTGGCTGGCAGAAATGAGAACAGCCAACTCGAAATTCGTTTGGTCAATTCCTTTGAACTGGCGACAAACGACACCCCTCTGGTCGCCTTTGTTTCAGTTAACTTCAAGGTTGAAGGCACGCTTGTAGAGGTTCCAATCACTGCAGCCATTCGAGCTCTGAAAGGCGCTGCTGCATACGACGCACTGGTCGATGCAATTAAAGCACAGCTCGTCACGCAGGGCCTCACCGGCTTGACAGTGGCTGCGCAGCCTCTTCGCGATGCAATTTTCACTGATGACGTGGGATCCTTCCCTCAAGGAGCAGTGGCTGGTAATTACACACCTATTAAAATCAGCACTTCGGATGCAACTAAAACCTTGGCAAAGGGAACAGCCACACTAGACAACACCACCCTGGATTTCAACGGACTGAACACGCAAGTCGATCAATTTACCTCTGGCGTTCTGCCCGTCACCGTCAACATCGAACTGCACAAAGTGGGCCGTGAAGGCGAAGGCGGCGACCTCATCATCGGCGGCAAAGAGCTCGACAGCCACACGCCCGCCGGAGCCGGAACAACCAGCCAAAACGAAGGCAAAGGCATCACCGTCTTCAAGGTCAGCGTGTTGGGCGACAGCTCCAAGCCCAGCAATCTGGGCACGCTCGACTCCACCAATGGCGACCTCGAAACCATCACCATCAAAACCGACGCAGCCTTCGCCAGCGGCCCCACATTCGCCAGCCTGACGGTTCGTGACGGCTTTGGCAACGCAGGTGTTGTGATCCCTGGCCAAGTCAATCAAGACAACGATCTGAAGTTAGTCGACGCCACCGCATTCAAGGGCGACCTGACCTTGGGTGAAGACACGCGCGTCCTGAACCTCGACACCCTGACCGCCACCGGTGGCGGCAAGGTCATGTTCTATGCCTTGCTGAACGGCGCAGAAGAATACCAACCCTACAGCTACACCACCGGTGCGGCTGATGACACAGTTGACGTGCTGGTTAGGGGCGACGCACTTGACTTTGCCACGTCGCCCAAAGGCGAGCTGCCCGGTGCGTCCCTCAAAGTGGTGACCGGTGCTGGCAAAGATGCCGTCACCATCACTACCGCAATGACCGATCCCCAAGGCAACCAGCTCCTGAACGAGGTGGTGTTGCGCAACATCGCAGTCGATACCGGCGATGGCGACGACACCGTCACGTTTGGTGTTGGCACTGAAGGTAATGTCATCATCAACACTGGCGCTGGCAACGACGTGGTCGACACATCAGCCGGCGCTGGCCGAGCAATTTGGGCCTTCAACTACGATGACACCCGCACTGACGTAACCAGCCTGGCCACCACACCAACCGACAACCTGCCAGGCGTGCAAACCTCGTGGGCTTTCCTGAACAACGCCACTGTGCGTGTGACCTTGTCTGGTGCCGGTGTGGCAGCAGTTGCCGCTGGCGGCGGCGTCATGGCCCTGGGTGATGCAAACCAATTCGTGAATGGCTACGAAAGTGCGACCAACGACGGTATCATCTCCACCTTGGTCAGCGGCAACAAGTACTTTGGCGACCAGCGCGACATTAACCTCGCGATCATCAAGGCCATCACCACCAGCGCTACGCTGAGCAAGCTGCTTGATGTCAAAGTCAGCACCAACAACACCTTGGTGATCACCTCCAAGACCGGCGGTGCCTTTAACACTGGCGACCTGGAAATCACGCTGGTTCAAGCGAAAGCCACCAACCAGACGTATGCCGATGATGTAGTGCGCGTAGCCAAGGACGTGTTCCATAACTCTCTGCTGACCACAGCAGACCTGTGGGGCAACTCTACACCGGCTGCGGGCGCCAACTATGTCGGTGCCGCCAAAGGAGCGGGCGCCATTGACACCATCAACGGTCAAGCAGGCCTGACAGCCTACTACACCGGCCTGGGTGTCAACAACGCCACTCTGCACACCGGCGCAGCCGCAAGCATATTTGAAACTGACACCACCATCAACGGTGGTGACGGCAACGACGTGCTGGTGTTGTCCACCGACGCAGTTGGCGGCGGAGTTCCTGCATACAGCAGCCCCACCGCTGTCGGCCTTACTGCCGACTTGGATATCCACAACCGACTGCTCAATGGTGCCAGCAATGAAACCATCAAGATGTCAGGCAGCTTTGGCAATGATGTCGTGATGAACTTCACATCTAGCCCGCTCGCGGCGGGTGTTGACTTCCTGGACTACACCACCTACCTGACGAGCAAAATGTCGCCCTCTGGTTCGGCTGCATCGACGGTCGACATTCCCGTCACACTGGGATTCGACGCAACCGATGTGCTAGCCAATGAGGTGTCAGTGGTTCGCTTTGACAACACAGACGAAGCCGCAGAAACCTTTTCCAACCTGGCGGGCGCTGATATTGCCAAATTATTCAACCTGGACGCCGCCACGACTCTGATCGGGACCAACAATCTGTTTGGTAATCTGACAGCTGCATCCTTCTCGGTGAAGGGCGACTATGACGATTCGAGCACCGATGGCACGGCCGCCGTCGATCTGGTCAATGGTAAAGCCAAGGCAGTGGTGATGGTTGAAAACGCTGACAACCTGGGCCAGTACAAGGTGTTCGAACTGGATTGGAATGGTGGTAAGAGCTCTGCAACACACACTGTCGCTGCGACCCTAATTGGCGAGCTCGACTTCGGCACCTCATTGAGCGCCGACATGACCACGGTCAGCCTGATCGGTTCCACCGCCAACAAGTTGCTGTCTTTGAATGGTGGCGTAGTCGTCACCCCCACCTACGCAGTTGCAGCCACCGCTACCAACTTCAACGAAGGAACCGACGCAACGTTCACCGTCACCACCACCGACGTGGCCAACGGCACCGTGCTCGCCTACACCTTGGGTGGCGTGAATGCGGCAGACATCACCGGCGGCGCACTGGCTGGCAACGTGACGATTACCAACAACACTGGCACCATCACCGTGCCGCTGGCTGCTGACCTGACCACCGGGGAAGGTGCTGAAACACTGATAGCCACTGTTGCCGGAGTGAGCGCCAGCACCACGGTCAATGACACCAGTGTTGCTGCTGGCACCGGCAGAACTGAAGTTGCCTTGACAAGTGGTACGGTGGTTACAAACGCCGCAACAGGTGCGTTTGAATACAACATCGTCTTGGGTGCAACAGACATCATCGCCGCAACAGTGGGTCAATTCGGTGAGGACGATGCATTTGATGTGGACAATGCTTTCATCAACCCTGCGAACCTGTTCTTCGCAACTACTGGCGCCAATCAGATCAACATGGCTGTGGGCGATTTGACAGACTTCACACCGACGATGACTGTCAACATCAAAGTTGATGATGCGGCTCTGGTTACCGACGTGGCTGCCGCTATTGCGGCCGGTGCCGATGACACTGCAGACGCCGTCGCTGTCATTGGCATTCTGAACGCCGCTTGGGGCACGGATTGGCTGGTTTAATCGCGGTCCGGTTTTATTTATAGTCTTTCGCACATAGCGGCTTCCGCTGTGTACTTCATATATCAAAGGATTTTTTATGGCAACCGTAACAGGATCTAGTTTAGTAACTGCAATCCAATCCAGCACTGGCGTGACACTCAACGCCGTGCTGAATGCAACGCTGACCGCCAAGCTTCAGCAATTGATCGACACTGGCACCTATTCTGCGCTTTCTGCAGCAGTCGCGATCCAGGCGTTTAGCACTGACATCAAGGCTGCGGTAGATGGCAATGGGGGAACCGGTGCGTTTGTGACACATGTC
>CAIQOO010000058.1 GCA_903873485.1 uncultured beta proteobacterium
GATGCCGTCCGATGAAGAACCGATTGAAATGCAAGCAATACCGAATCCCAAAACCCGGGGCAGCGCCGTCCAGCTGCGTGTGAAATCGAGTGCAACTTAAATTAAGTTAAAAATTGTCTTGACTCAGGGGTCCACTTTAGGACGAGATTGAACCATTGCATCTGAAAATTGGCCGCCAACTCAGGCAGCGCACACGCCCGCAAGAGCTTGACGAGCGTATTTTCGATATTGTGGGTCATTTGAATGCGGCGATGGCCCAAATCAAAGACCCCGAAGAGCGACTCCAATGTTCCATGCTCAACCTTCGGGCCGGAAGCAAGGCCAAAGCCTCGACCGCCTATGAATCAGCGCGACACCATTTTCAGGTGGCGGTCGATCTGCTGGGGGCTGATTGCTGGGCCGAGCATCACGATCACACCATGGCGGTTATCCGCGAACGGGCTGATGTTGCTTATTTGTTGGGGCGGTTTGCCGAGGCCGAAGCCGACTTCGATGAAGCCATGCGCCATGCCGCAGGCCGCTACGATCAAGCGGACATCTATCTGCAAAAAATCATTCAGTACAACCAGTTGGGCAAGTACAACGATCTGGTTGACGTAGCGCGAACAGCTCTGTCTTTGTTTGGGGTGATCTTGCCCAGCCAGTATGACGAGGCGGGCTTGCAAGCTGATTTTGAACGGCAGATTGCCGAGTATTCGCGTTTGCTCAACCAGCGCCCGATTGCCGACCTTGCCAAACTCGACGATGTGACTGACCCAGAGCAGGACAGCATCATTCGACTGATGGCGATCCTGACCGATGGCACCTTCATTGCGATTCCTGGTTTGTTCCCGCATGTGGTCATGGAAGTGGTCAACCGGTCGATGCGTTACGGTCACAACGCCATGTCGGCGATTGGATTTGCGTGGGCGGCGGTGCTTATCGTGCGTCAATTCGGTGACTATCAGGATGCCTATGCACTGGGGGTGTTGGCGATGCGTCTCATTGAGCGTTATCCCAACCCGCGTATTCGGACACAGGTGACGTTCCTGCACGCTGTCTGCGGCCTGCACTGGGTCAAGCCACTGGAGTCGCAGATCGAGATGTATCACCAGGTGTATCAATACGGCATAGAAAACGGCAATCTGGTCTTTGCCGGCTATGCCAGAACCATGATTCCCAAGACCACGCTGGCAGCGGTGACGGTCGAGAGGGCGCTGGAGGAATGCGCCATCAGTCTGGAGTTCTATGCCAACAGCGGTTCGCCGTTCCTGATGAGCGAGCGGTTCTGCCAACTCTTTTTGCAGCGCCTTCAGGGCGGTGGGCAGAACCTCACCTCATTGAGTACCGACGAGATCGATGAGAACACCTGGCTGGCGCTTTGGCAGCAACCTGAGACCCGCTTTGGCCACGGTCTGGCTTATTTTCTGAACTTCAAGCTGCAGTTGCTGTACCTGTTCGGTCAATGGCGGGAGGCTTGGGATTTTGCCAACACCCATGCCGACTGGATGCAATACATCCCCATTCTGTACGAGACCACAGTGTTCACCTTTTACCGCGCGCTGGCCGGTGCCTCCATCTACGAGCTGGCCGATGCTTCAGAACAGGCGGTGATCGCCCGGACTTTGGACGCGGCCATCGCAGACTTCACCCTTTGGACAACCAACTGTCCGGATAACTATGCCTGGCAAGAGCAACTGCTGCGAGCGGAACAGGCCAGGATGGGTCAGCAACCGAAAGATGCGCTGACCGGCTACGGTCAAGCTGCGGCACTGGCCCGGCAATATCACAGACCGGCCGGACAAGCAATCAGTCAGGAGCGGGCCGGACGGCTTCATTTACACATGGATCAACGCAAACGCGCCAAGCCTGAGCTTGAGGAGGCGATTTTCCATTATTACCAGTGGGGAGCGACTGGCAAGGCCCAAGCGCTGAATCAGGAGTTTGCGGGACTATTGCCCGGCACCACACTGGTGCGACCGGCCAGCACTTTGTCCAGCAACCGGGGCACGACTGCCATTTCTACCGACCGGTTGGATCTCGATACGGTACTGAAGGCATCACTCGCTCTGTCGGGCGAAATCCTGATTGGCAGCCTGCTGCAGAAATTGATGACCATCTTTATCGAAAACGCTGGCGCCGAGCAAGGCTATCTGCTGATACCTGGGACAGAGGATACTGAGCATTGGATGATCGCCGCCCAAGCCAGTGTGCTGGATCACCAGGCGCGGCTGGAGCGCATCCCGATGGAGACGGCCAGCACGGTCTGTGAGGCTGTGGTCCGTTATGTGATTCGCACCCGGCAAAGTTTGACGCTGGACGACGCTTTGCAGGATTCTGCCTTTGGCCGTAATCCCTATGTGCAACGACAAGGTGTCCGTTCAGTGTTGTGCCTGCCGTTGCTGGCGCAAAACCAGTTAAAGGCGGTGCTGTATCTGGAGAACAACAAATTGGCTGGTGCCTTTCTTCCCGGGCGTGTCGAGATACTGAACATGCTTTCAGCGCAAGCCGCCATTGCCATTGAAAACGCTCAACTTTATGAAAATCTGGAGCGCCAAGTCGCCGAGCGTACCCGCGAACTTTCCGAAGCGAATCGGCGTTTGCAGCAATTGAGCGACTGCGATGGCCTGACGGGTATTGCCAACCGACGCAAATTTGATACGGTCTGGGAAGTGGAATGGCAGCGGGCGGTTCGTCAGGCGTTGCCATTGGCCGTTGCCATGATCGATGTTGACCATTTCAAAGCCTATAACGACCACTATGGGCATCAGGCCGGGGATGTCTGTTTGCAGCAGGTGGCGCTTGCGCTGGCGGCCACGGCGCAGAGGAGCAGTGATCTGGTGGCCCGTTATGGTGGCGAGGAATTTGTAGTCGTCCTTCCAAGCCTTAGCGCGCAGCAGTCCCTTCATATTGCAGAGCAACTCCGGGTGGCTGTTGCAGACTTAGGGATTGCGCACGTGGGAAACAGCGCCGCACCGGTCGTGACTATTAGCATCGGTGTGGCCTGGCGAACGCCGGGACTCAATGACCAGTCCGCCGAACTACTGGCACAAGCCGATTCCCTTTTGTATCAAGCCAAGAACCAGGGGAGAAACAGTGTGGCGTCGAGACTTGGTTCAACTGCTGGTGATTTATCTGCGCAACAAGATTTGAATTAAACCGCGTGATCGTGGCCTGCATTGATGTCCACCACACGCATGATTTGGCACGTGCCGCATCGATGCCCCGCAGTTGATGGACAGGTCCAGATGACAAGTGCGGCACGCAGAACGAATGACCGCTCCTATCTGGCTCCCGTGATGGCAATGGGCACGATGGGACTGCTCACGGACGTCGACTGGCTGGAACCCCAAATCATGAATTTGGACTTCCAGGAACCGGGCATTCGTGGCCGTCGGCTTACGCTGCAGTGCCGACAGCCACTGGCAAAAACCGATCGTTTCCCTCGTATGACCGCTTTCGAGTTTTGGATATGAACAAATAACGAAATTGGACCCGCGTCGGCAATGACCGCTTTGTGGAAATCGATGAAATTACAGGGTTGACCGCGAACCTTCGTCATTTTTCATTACGTTCGTCAAAGTCGTTAACCGGAACTTTTGGCCTGGGACACTACATTGCCGCCACCACCAAGTCGCCCATTGCTGTGCAAGAAACTTTTTTCATTCCCGTCTCGAAAATATCAGCGGTGCGATAACCTTGTGCCAGCACTTTCTTTACCGCGCCTTCAATCCGCAAGGCAGCGCTTTCATTGTTGAATGTGTAGCGCATTAGCATAGCCACAGACAGGATGGTAGCCAGTGGGTTGGCCAGGTTTTGGCCAGCGATATCTGGTGCTGATCCGTGAGCTGGTTCGTACAGACCCTTTTTGCTCTCATTGAGGGAGGCCGAGGCCAACATGCCAATCGAACCGGTCAACATTGAGGCTTCGTCCGACAAGATGTCGCCAAACAGGTTGCCAGTGACGATCACATCGAACTGTTTCGGATTGCGAATGAGCTGCATGGCGGCATTGTCAACATACAGGTGACTAAGTTCTACTTGCGGGTAATCCAGGGCAACATGGGTCACAATTTCCTTCCAGAACTCGGTGGTTTCGAGCACATTTGCCTTGTCTACGGAACACAGCTTTTTTTTGCGTTTCATCGCAATGCCAAAGGCCACATGGGCGATGCGGCGCACTTCGGACTCAGAGTAGATCATGGTGTTGAGGGCTTCGCGTTCACCCTGGGCATTGGTGCGCATGCCGCGCGGCTCGCCAAAGTAGATATCACCGGTCAGTTCGCGCACGATCATGATGTCCAGGCCCGACACGACTTCGGGTTTAAGCGTCGAGGCATTGGCCAATTCTGGAAACAGCACCGCCGGTCGCAGATTGGCAAACAGGCCGAGATCTTTGCGAATGCCAAGCAGACCACGTTCCGGTCGCAGGGGACGATCAAGCTTGTCATATTGCGGGCCGCCAACGGCACCCAGCAAAACCGCTTCGGCTGCGCGGCATATCTTCTGGGTAAATTCAGGGTAAGGTGCGCCATACTGGTCGTAGGCGGCACCGCCCAGGGGCGCACTTTCGGTTTCGATTGGAAGCCCGTCGCTGCGCAAAACTTCGAGCACACGCAGTGCCTGATCGATGATTTCGGGGCCAATGCCATCACCGGACAAAACAGCAATTTTCATGATTTTTCCTTCTCGGCTAAAGATTAAGTTGTTGTAGTCTCGGTATCGACTACCAGCCAGGGCTGTGCTGCCCAATGTTTGATTTCAAAGTTTTTGATGGCATCGGCGTGTTGCAGTGTCAGCCCGATTTCGTCAAGACCATGAAGCAAGCAGTGCTTGCGATGCGGCGTGATGTCAAAACCGAATGAGAAACCCGAAGGTGTTGTGACGGTCTGGGTCTCCAGCTCAACGTTCAGGCGATAACCCTCGGTGGCAGCGCATTCCTTGAACAGCCGGTCAACGATTTCGACCGAAGCGACCAGGGGCAAGATGCCATTTTTGTAGCAGTTGCCTAAGAAAATATCAGCAAATGACGGCGCAATGATGACTTGCAGGCCGTAGTCTTCAATCGCCCAAGGGGCGTGCTCGCGACTTGAGCCACAGCCAAAATTGTCGCGGGCCAGCAAGATCTGGGCACCTTGGTAACGCGGCTGGTTGAGTACAAAGTCCGGGTTCAAGGGCCGTGTGCTGCAATCCATGCCGGGCTCGCCGTAATTGGTATAGCGCAATTCGTCAAACAGGTAGGGGCCAAAGCCCGAACGCTGGATCGACTTGAGAAACTGCTTCGGGATAATGGCATCGGTATCGACATTGGCTCGGTCGAGCGGACACACCAGCCCGTTAAGTTGCTTGAATGCTTTCATAACCGTCTTTCCTTGATTAGAGCTGGGTTCGGATGTCGACAAAATGGCCGGCGATGGCGGCGGCGGCGGCCATTTCCGGGCTGACCAGGTGGGTGCGTCCACCCGGGCCCTGGCGGCCTTCAAAGTTGCGGTTGGAGGTTGAAGCACAACGCTCGCCGGCCGGCAGGCGGTCGGCATTCATGGCCAGACACATCGAGCAGCCCGGCTCGCGCCACTCAAAGCCGGCAGCGATGAATAGCTGGTCTAAACCCTCTTGCTCGGCCTGACGCTTGACCATGCCAGAACCCGGCACGACCAGCACCTGATTGACACTGCTGGCCTTTTGCCGGCCCCGGATAACTTTGGCCGCAGCGCGTAAATCTTCGATGCGCGAATTGGTACACGAACCAATAAACACTTTGTCAATTTTGATCTGTTCAATCGGCATGTCGGGACTTAGCCCCATATAGAGCAAGGCACGCTCAAGGCTGGCGCGTTTAACCGGATCGATTTCACTGGCCGGATTCGGAACACGCGCGGTGACTGGCAACACTTGTTCGGGCGAAGTGCCCCAAGTGACTTGCGGCGCGATGTCGGAGCCATCGATTTCAACCACCGCATCGAACACTGCATCCAAGTCGGAATGCAGGGTATTCCAGTAGGCTACGGCCAAGTCCCAATTGGCCCCCTTGGGGGCGTAGCGGCGACCTTTGAGGTAGTCTGTCGTGGTTGCATCGGCGGCGATCAGGCCAGCACGCGCACCGGCCTCAATCGCCAGGTTGCACACCGTCATGCGGCCTTCCATCGACAGGTTGCGAATCACTGCGCCAGCAAACTCAATGGCGTAACCGGTGCCGCCAGCGGTGC
>CAIQOO010000059.1 GCA_903873485.1 uncultured beta proteobacterium
ACCAACGTAAAGTTGCGCAGAACTACGCCGCTACTACCAGCGTAAACACGAGCAATACTGAAAATTATCTTGTGCAACAATGGCTTAACGATTTTGTTCAAGTCACCTGCTGGTGCCATCTGCGCAACTTTACGATGGTGGTCGGGTCAGTGGTCGGCGCACCAGCCACAGGGCCAAACCCAGCACCAGTAAACCCAGCGGCACACCCAGCCCGGCGCGCTGCAGCCACTCCAGCAGCGGCGCGCCCAACATCAAGGCCAGCAGACCATAAGCCAACCCGCCCACCACAGACATCGCATTAAAAGCAGGTTTCATGGCAGCAGAAAACAGAGTTGAAATCAAGATCGGTGCAGAGGCCACCTGCACACCCAAGGTCGATGCACTGGGCACATCGATCAATTCTACGGCCACCGCCTCCACCGCACTGGGCGACAAAAGCGGTTCGCCCGTCAGCGATGACCGGCGTGAACTGAAACAAATGCGGCGGTCATGGTGCGGGCCTGCGCCGGCAACCCCTTATTACATGAGTTTTAGCCTTCCAGCCCTTTCTGAACAAGCGTTACCAGCTATATTATTTATAGTGAAAATATCTTCCCGGGATTCAGGATGTTGTCCGGGTCGAGCGCCTGCTTGATGGCGCGCATCATGGCCACCGCACCAGCGCCAGTTTCTTCCAGCAAAAAATCCATCTTGTGCAGGCCCACGCCGTGTTCACCGGTGCAGGTGCCGCCGAGCCTGAGGGCGCGCTGCACCAACTGGGTGTTGAGCTGCTCGGCTTGGGCGCGCTCGACCGGATCGTTGGGGTCAATCAGATAACCCATGTGGAAATTGCCATCGCCTACATGCCCTACCAAAAAGTAGCTCAGGCCGCTGGCTTGCGCCTCGGTCACCGAGTCGAGCAGCGCATCGGCCAGGCGCGAGATCGGCACGCAGGTGTCGGTGGTGATCGCCTTGCAGCCGGGGCGCGACTGCACGCCGGCAAAGTAGGCGTTGTGCCGCGCGGCCCACAGCCGGGTGCGCTCTTCGGGGGTTTTGGCCCACTCAAAGGCCTGGCCACCATGCTCGCTGGCAATCGCCTGTACCGCTTCAACCTGCTCTTGCACGCCGGCCGGCGAGCCATGAAACTCCATCAGCAGCATCGCGCTTTCGGTTAGTGTCAGATGGGCGTGCCGGTTGACCATGCGGATGGTATTGGCATCAAGCAACTCGCAGCGGGCGATCGGAATGCCCATCTGGATGATGCCGATGGTGCTGTTGACCGCCTCGGCCAGGCTGCCAAAACAGCAGGTGGCGGCCAGCACCGCTTCGGGCAGCGGGTAGAGCTTGACGGTGACTTCGGTGATCACGCCCAGCGTGCCTTCGCTGCCGACCAGCAGGCGCGTCAGGTCATAACCGGCGGCCGACTTTTTGGCCCGGGTGCCGGTGCGGATGATCTCGCCGGCAGCGGTTACCACCTCCAGCGCCAGCACGTTTTCTCGCATGGTGCCGTAGCGCACCGCGTTGGTGCCACTGGCGCGGGTGGCACTCATGCCGCCAATAGTGGCATCGGCACCGGGGTCAATCGGGAAAAACAGGCCGGTCGATTTGACCGCCTCGTTGAGTTGCTTGCGCGTGACGCCAGGCTGCACCGTCACCGTCAGGTCCTCGGCATGGATGGCCAGCACCAAGTTCATGCGTGACACATCAAGGCTGATGCCGCCCTGCACCGCCAGCAGGTGGCCCTCCAGGGAGGTGCCGACGCCAAATGGAATCACCGGCACCAGGAACTGTGCCGCCAGCTTGACGGCATCGGCCACATCCTGGGTGCTTTGGGCAAACACCACTGCGTCCGGCGGCGGCACGCTGAAGGCGGATTCATCCCGGCCATGCTGCTCGCGCACCACCAGGGCGGTGGAAAACTGGCGGTCAAACCGGCTGCGCAAGGCGCCGATCAGCGCCTCGGGCACGCTGCGGGCGTGGATGTCAGGCAGCAAACGGCTGCCGCTTTGGGTGGAGTCCATGGTGTCTCTCGGTAATGAAAGCCGATTATGCGCAATCGCGCTGGCGCAGGTGCAGCATGACCGTGCTGCAATTGGCGGTTTTTTTTGCGAAAAATCAAGCCCAAAACAGCGCGGCAAACGAGACTTCGGCGTAGCAGATATCCAGGGAAGAAAATAATGTTTTGCCGTGCCCAACACCATGTTCCATGATCGCCACCAAGCCGCCCGCCAGTTGGCGGAACAACTCAAGCCCTGGCAGGGCAAAAATCCGCTGATTCTGGCCATTCCGCGCGGTGCCGTGCCCATGGGCCGGGTCATCGCCGACTTGCTCGACGGTGAACTCGATGTGGTGCTGGTGCGCAAATTGCGCGCGCCGCGCCAGCCAGAACTGGCCATCGGCTCGATCAACGAGAGCGGCTGGGTCTATCTGGCCGATTTCGCCGCGCTCTATGGCGGCAGCCCGGATTACCTCGAAACCGAAAAAAACACCCAGATGGCGACGATCCGCCAGCGGCGTGCCCAGTACACCCCGATTCGCCCCGCCATCAACCCGGCCGGGCGCATCGTGATCGTGGTCGATGATGGCCTGGCCACCGGTGCCACCATGATCGCGGCGCTGCAAAGCCTGCGCCCGTGCCAGCCGGCCAAGCTGATTTGCGCGGTACCGGTGGCGCCACCCGACACGCTGGCCAGCGTGGCCGCTCTGGCCGACCGGGTGGTGTGCCTGGAAACGCCGGCGCATTTTTCGGCAGTCGGGCAGTTCTACCGGCACTTTGAGCAGGTAGAAGATGCCGAAGTCATCAAAATACTCAAGGGCGGTGAATCGTGACCGGAATGCGATGGCGACCGAAATTGCCGCCTTTGGCGTCAAACCGCCCCGCCACGGCAGTGCCACAAGCCGGGCAGTGACCGTCGGCCGCCAGCCGGTAGTGCCTGATCTCATACCAGTCACGCTCAATCAAAGGCTGCTGGCAAGCCGGGCAAAAGGTGGTGTCGCCTTCGGCGTTGTGCACATTGCCGGTATAGACGTAATGCAGCCCGGCTTTGCGGGCAATGTTGCGGGCGCGCACCAGCGTGGCGGGCGGTGTGGCGGGCACCTCCAGCATTTTGTAGTCGGGGTGAAAGGCCGAGAAGTGCAGCGGCACATCGGCCCCGAGCTCGGCCATGATCCAGCGGCTCATCGCGCTGAGTTCCTCATCCGAGTCGTTGTGGCCGGGGATCAGCAGGGTGGTGATTTCAAGCCAGACACCGGTTTCACGCTTGAGGTAGATCAGGGTGTCAAGCACCGGTTGCAGGTGGGCGCTGGTGAGCTTGAAGTAGAAGTCTTCGGTAAAGGCTTTCAGGTCCACATTGGCCGCATCCATTTTGGCGTAAAAGTCGCGGCGGGGCTGATCATGCATGTAGCCCGCCGTCACCGCCACCGTCTGGATGCCGCAGGCGTGGCAGGCATCGGCCACATCCATCGCGTATTCGGCAAAAATCACCGGGTCGTTGTAGGTAAAGGCGACACTCTTGCAGCCGTGCTGGACAGCCGTCATGGCAATCGCCTCGGGCGAGGCCTGGTCCATCAGCGCGTCCATGTCGCGCGATTTGCTGATGTCCCAGTTCTGGCAAAACTTGCAAGTCAGGTTGCAGCCTGCGGTGCCAAATGACAGCACGCTGCTGCCGGGGTAAAACTGGTTGAGCGGTTTTTTCTCGATCGGGTCGATGCAAAAACCCGACGAGCGGCCATAAGTCGTCAGGAGCATCTGCTCGCCTTGGCGCATGCGCACAAAGCAGGCACCACGCTGGCCCTCATGCAGGCGGCAGTCGCGCGGGCACAGGTCGCACTGCAGGCGGCCATCATCAAGTTGGTGCCAATAACGCGCAGGGTAGGTCAAGACACTGTTCATATCGCAATCCTCGGTTCAGATTGGCACCAGTTTCAGGAACATCAGACCGTTTCTGGAAAACGGCTCGGCGCATCCATTCGGTCAGGTGACCCCGGCAGGCAAAATTGAAATATAGCGCAAGCTGCGCCAGTTTTCAAACAGTTTGATGCTGCTCGCGCCAGGCCCGGGCTTGCGAAAAATGGCCACAGCCGATAAACGGTGCCGGTGGCCGCAGCGCCGACAAGGGGGACGGATGGTTGGCAGACAAAACCAGGTGGCGCGAGGCATCGATCAGCGATCGTTTGCTTTGGGCATGGTTGCCCCACAGCATGAAGACCACGCGCCGTGTACCGCCGGAAACCTGCGCGATCAGGGTGTCGGTCAATCGCTCCCAGCCTTTGCCGGCATGGCTGGCGGGCTGCCCCTCTTCTACCGTCAAACAGGTGTTGAGCAGCAAAACCCCATGCCGTGCCCAGCGCGTCAGACTGCCGCCAGGGCTGGGAAACGGCGGCGGCGGTTCGCCCAGGTCACGCTGCAACTCCTTGAAAATATTGCGCAGCGAGGGTGGCAGCGCCACCCCGGGCGCCACCGAAAACGCCAGCCCTTCGGCCTGGCCACGCCCGTGGTAGGGGTCTTGCCCCAGAATGACCACCCGAACCGCCTCGGGCGCGGTCAACTCCAGCGCGCGCAGCGGTTGTGGCGGAAAGATGCTGGCCCCGGCAGTCAGCCGCTGTTGCAGAAACGCCGACAACTTGCAGCCTGCGTCTGACTCGAAAAATTGCGTGACCACCGGCTGCCAGCCGACGGCTACCGGCCAGCCGCTTGGGTCGGCGGCTTGCAACTGGTCAGGTATTTGCACGGTTGCGTCTGAATCGGTCATTGACTTAGCCGTTCTTTAACGTAAGTTGATGTAAGCCATGAATCATAAGTTACCAGCTTCAAGGCAGGTCAGCGCATCTCGAATGCTTCTTGGTGAATGTTTGGCCGAAAACCCATCGATCTAAAACCGGCGCGCAGCATATCGGCCAGACCGGTCGGGCCGCAGTACCAGATTTCGGTCTTGTTGCACACCTTGAGCGCCTGCGCCTTCAAGATGGCACCCTGTTGCGCATTATGAATGTGCAGCCGGATGCCGGGCAGTACGGCACACAGCGCCAGCAAGCGCGGCACCAAGGCATCGCTGGCTTGATCCCGGGTGCAGTAATGCAGATCGGCAGCCGGCACCAAGCTGGGCCTGGCTTGCAAGGATTCCAGCCAAGCCAGAAACGGGGTCACCCCAATGCCGCCAGCGATCCAGATTTGTTTGGCTTTGGGGTTGCAACGGGATATGTCAAAGCGCCCGTAAGGTCCCTGCACCCGCACTTTTTGTCCGGCTTGCAGACGCTCGGCCAGGCCCCGGGTGTAGTCGCCCAATCCCTTGATTTGAAAGCTGATGGTCTGGTCACCCCGGTCGGCACTGGCAATGGTAAACGGGTGCGCACCCTCTTTGTCATCAAAAGTGACAAAGGCAAACTGCCCCGGACGGTGGCCGCGCCAAGCCAAGTCCAGCCGACACACCACGCTGCTGATGTCCTGGGCCAGACGCTCCACGGCAATGATGCTGCCCGAGGCTTCGCGGGCTTTGCCGATGCCGTTGCGCAGCGACTCAACGGCACCATAAACCCCGACTGTCAGCATCAGTGCCAGCAACACCCCCACCGGTTGTGCCCAGTAGTCACTGGGTGCCAGCAGCGCTGCATGAAAAGCCAGCATCAGGTAGAGCACCGGCATGGCGCGGTGCAAAAAACGCCAGGGCCGGTAAGGGAATTTTTTCCAAAGGGTGATCAGCAGCAGCGCCAGCATGGCGTAGAGCGCCCATTCACCCATGTCCCCGGCCAGCTCACGCAGGACTTCCAGAAACCCGGCAAACACCTCTTTTGGCACGCGGCCCTCGCGGCCAATCGTGGCCTTGATGATGTCGCCGGACATTTCGGCGAGCCAGTGCAGCAGCGCCAGCGAGCCAGCCAGAATACCGGCCCATTTGTGGGTGCGGTAAATGCGGTCCATGCCTCCCAAAGGGGCTTCGAGCCAGACCGGGCGCGTCGCCAGCAACATCACCAGCGACATCATGGCGATACAGACCAGCCCGCTCCAATTCATCAGCTCCAGGCGCAGCAGCCACAGTGGATGCGCGCCCGCAGGGGCGGCGCTGCCCAAAACATCCCAGCCCCAGGCCAGGGTCACAACAGCCAGCAGGCTGGCAAGAATGGTTTTCATAAGTTGCCGTGTCCAAGCGTGAGGGAAACAAAAATATGGGTGGATTTCATGCTGCTTCACTCGGTGTAGTAGCCCAGTTCGGCATTCAGATGGCAGGCGGTGCAGTTGGCCTTGGTGCGGACATCCTGGTGTTTCCACTCCCAGTCGGGCACTTGGGCGTGGGCGCTGCGCCACTTGGGCAGTTCGGTGATGCGCAGCGGAGCGTCAGTTAGCGACACCCCCCGCAGCAGCTTGCTGCCGTAAACCCGGCCACCGCTATCGGCGGCATTGGCCACCAGATAGTCGCCAATCGTTTTGGTCAGCGTGGCATCAATGCTGGCATCGTCACCAAAATGGTTCTTCAGGTCACCCATCAGGCGCTTCCAGGAATTTGCCGGCAGCATCGACGGGGCAAAAGGCAGGTGGCAGGTGCCACACTCTTGCTTGACCAGCGGATCAATCACCGGGGCGTAGTAATGGCCGCCACCAGCCTGGGCCCGACTCAGCACCAGCGCCATGAAACCCAGCGCGAGCAGCCCCAAGGCCAATGGACGGTAAGGAATAGTCATAAGGATCTCCGGTTGCTACAGATATGGG
>CAIQOO010000060.1 GCA_903873485.1 uncultured beta proteobacterium
ATGAACCCGGTCTTCGCCGACCAGGTCCAGCACATCGCGGTACTGCGGAAACAGCGCCACCGACGACAGCGCCTTTCCCTTGAGAATGCCTTCAAGGTAATCGGTCAGGGCAAAACTGGCCCGCTCAACCTTGAGCGCCGCTTCATCGCTGCAGAACTCGGGTTTTTGCACAAATTTCTGCACCAGAGCTTCCATCGCCCGCAGCATTTTTGCCGGCACTTCAAGGCCGACCATCTCCAGTGCCCCCACCGCCTGGTGCAATTGCTGGCGGGCAATGCGCAACTGGCTGCCATCGAGGGCCGCCAGATCCGAGCCACGCGACAGTTCGGCATCGCGGACAAAGCGACGCAGCGCCTTGGTGGCACCATCGAGCGACTTGCGCAATTCATCGAGCACCCAGGACAGCGGACCAAGGTCGGTCTCAAAGCTTACGCTCTCGGCAGTCAATGCAGCTTGAGGTTGCATGAGTTAATCCGTGAAAAATGGGTTGGAACGGGTGCCATCAGGCTATTCGGAAGCGTGCCACCGATTGGCGCAATTCCTCGGCCATTTTGGACAGCTCGCGCACCTGGGCCGCAGTGGCGCGGGTGCCCTCGCCAGTCTGCTCGGTGACCGCAAAGATATGCTGGATATTGCCCGCCAGTTCATTGGCGAGGTTGGCTTCTTGCAGGGTCGAGGCCGAAATGTGCTCGATCAGTTCGGCCAAATGCCGCGACACCTGGTCAATCTGGCTCAACGCGGCACCCGCGTTATCGGACAGTTTGGCGCCCTCCACGACGCCATGGGTGGAGCGCTCCATGGCCCCCACGGCATCATGCGTATCGGTTTGGATGGCCTTGACCAGCGCGGCAATCTGGCGCGTCGCATCGGCCGAACGTTCCGCCAGCCGCTGCACCTCTTCGGCCACCACCGAGAAACCGCGCCCGGCCTCGCCCGCCGAGGCCGCCTGAATGGCGGCATTGAGCGCCAGTACATTGGTCTGCTCGGTAATGTCGGAGATCAACTCGGTGATTTCGCCGATTTCCTGCGACGACTCGCCCAGCCGCTTGATACGCTTGGAGGTGTCTTGAATCTGATCCCGGATGGTGTTCATGCCGCCAATCGCATTTTGAACCGCCAGCAAACCCACCGCTGCCGCCTGCAACGACTGCCGCGCCACATCGGCAGACTCCTGCGCCTGGTTCGAGACCTGGTTGATGCGACCGGCCATGTCCACCACCGAGCGACCGGTTTCACCGATTTCGTGCAATTGTTCGTTGGATGCCGCCAGCAGCTCGGTTGACGTGACATCGACATCGGCCGTGGTTTGCGCCACTTTGGCAGCCGTGTCTTGCACATTGCCGACCAGCGAACGCAACTCTTCGACGGTGTAGTTGACCGAGTCGGCAATGGCGCCAGTAATGTCTTCGGTGACCGTAGCCTGTTGTGTCAGGTCACCTTCGGCAACCAGTTGCAGTTCGTTCATCAAGCGCAGAATGGCCGCTTGATTGGCATCATTGACCCGCTTGGCTTCCTGCTCCTGGGTCTGCGCTTCGGTCTTCTGCACCTCGGCATTGATTTGCCGTTGGCGGCTATCTAGCAATTGCAAATAAGAAAAAGCCGCTGCACTGAGCAGCGTCAGCAGCCCCAGCAAGGCCAGCGTCACCATCACGCCAGCACTCAATGCGGTTTGTCCGGACAGCGAGGACTGCAACGCCTCCAGATTGGTGCGCAACAACTCGCTGTCAGCCAGAATCGATGCCTGCGCGGCACGCGCCGCCAGCAAGCCCTGCAACTGAACCTTGATGGTCCCCGCCGGGGTGACGGTTTCGTCATGCAACTTCATCAAGGCCTGCAGTTTTTCGCGCGTCGGGGCATCACCGACTGCCGCCAGGCCCAGCGCCTGCTTGCCATCGAGCAGGCCGCTTGTCAATTGCTTGAACGTCTCAAGATCCCGGGTCAAGGTGTCGAGGGCCTGCGGGCTGACACCGCCAATGCTCAAAAATTCGGCGGCCGTCTTGCCGATGCGCTGTGTCAACATGGCAATCGCGCTGGCGGCCGATAGTTCTGCCGCCGGCGCACCACGATCAAGCTTGAACGACAGCACCGACTCGGCCAGGTTCAGCAGACCGGCCGATTGTTTTTGCAGCAGTTGCAAAGTCGAGGCGACCTGCGTCAACGCAGGCTTCTGCGCCAGCACGATGGCGGCATTTTTCTCGGCCCGGTCAGCCAGGGGTTCCGCCTTGTCAAGAATCTGCCGGTCCGCTTCGCCCACCGCAGCCAGACTCATCTCGGCATCGCCGTCCATCAGGCCATGCACCACGCGGGCCAGAATCTGCGAGCTTTGGCTCACTTCGGCAAACGCCCCGGCGTCGCCCACCAAGGCCTGCGTCACCGATTTGGCCAGCCGCTGCGACTGCATCATGGCCTGTCCGGTGGTGTTGGCTTGCCGGGCGGCCTGGGCGCTCTGATTCAGACCCACCATCGTTACCGCCACCAGCGCCAGCAACGACCCAATCAACACAGTGGACAAAAACCAGCGGTGCTGGGCCACCGTTTTTTTGCCCATGAACGGCAGTGCAATCTGGTCAGGATGGTCGGCTGCCGCGATGCCCATCTGCGCCAGCACTTCAGGCGGCCCATATTGGGTTTGGCTGGACTTGAGTTCTGCCTCCATTTGGTACATGGAGACATCCGGCGCACTCTGGCTCGGGCCAGCATCGGGCTGTTGCCGGCCCACCATGCGCTTTAGTTGATCAATAACAGCCATGCGGTAACCCCAATCAAAAAATCAAGCGCCAATATTCAAAAAATCAGGTGACTGCGACAGCAAATGCATGTCGAGTTCCTGCCATTGCAAGCCCTGGGCATCCAGATAACACGGCCCCAGATAACTCGGCACCCCGGGCGGCGCCGGTTGCATGCCAGAAAAAGCATCGGCCCGGCGCAACCCGGCCAGACCATCGACCAGCAAGGCGCAATTGATGTCAAGCTCGGGGTTGAACGTGATCAGGCTTGTCTCTGACCAGGACTGCTCGCTGCGGACATGC
>CAIQOO010000061.1 GCA_903873485.1 uncultured beta proteobacterium
ACATCGGCATGGCCACCACCCCAATGCTGTACTTTGCCGCCAATACCCTGTGCGCCAGCGGCATCCAGGTCACCGGCAGCCACAACCCCCGCGATTACAACGGCTTCAAGATGGTGCTCGATGGGCGGGCCATTTATGGCGACGAGATTCAAGCGCTCAAGCGCCTGATGGAAGACGAAAGCTGGGTGTTGCAGGGTGGCGGCAGCGTGCGCTGTGTCGATCTGCTGGCCGACTACCAGGCGCGCATTGTGGCGGGCATCCGCTTAGCGCGCCCGATGAAGATCGTGGTCGATTCGGGCAATGGCATCGCTGGCGCCTCGGCCCCAGGCATTTTGCGCGCCATTGGCTGCGAGGTGACCGAACTGTTCAGCGAAGTCGATGGCAATTTTCCCAACCACCATCCTGACCCAAGCAAGCCCGAGAATCTGCGCGATGTGGTGGCAGCACTGCAGGCGGGCGATGCTGAAATTGGCCTGGCGTTTGACGGCGATGGGGATCGTCTGGGCATTGTCACCCAAGACGGCAACACCATTTACCCGGACCGCCAGATGATGCTGTTTGCGCGTGATGTGCTGGCGCGTGTGCCGGGTGGCACGATTATTTTTGATGTCAAGTGCTCGCAGCGCTTAGCACCCGCGATTGTTGCCGCCGGTGGTGTGCCGCTGATGTTCAAGACCGGGCATTCGCTGATCAAGGCCAAAATGAAAGAAATCGGCTCGCCGCTGGGCGGCGAGATGAGCGGCCATATCTTCTTCAAGGAGCGCTGGTATGGCTTTGATGACGGTACTTACGCCGCCTGCCGGTTGCTGGAGATTTTGAGCCAGTCGCCCGATGGCAACGCCGTGCTCAACGCCTTGCCGAGCAGCTTTTCCACACCCGAACTGAATGTGAAATGTGCCGAAGGCGAGCCGCATGGGCTGGTTGACCAGTTGGTGGCCCAGGCGAATTTTGCGGCACCGGCAGTGCTCACCACCATCGATGGCTTGCGGGTCGATTGGCCGGACGGCTTTGGGCTGATTCGCGCCTCCAACACCACGCCGGTGCTGGTGCTGCGCTTTGAAGGCCATCACCGCGAAGCGCTCGAGCGCATCACATCCGACATGCTGGCGCTGCTGCGCTTGGTCAAGCCTGAAGCACAGATCGACGAGGCCGCGCATTGAAAATTTTGATCGTCAAGCTGTCATCGCTTGGCGACGTGGTGCATGCCATGGCGGCGGTGCAGGACATTTTGCAAGCCATGCCGGCGGCCCAGATTGACTGGGTCGTCGAGCGTGGTTTTGCCCCGCTGGTGCGGCGCTGCAAGGGCGTGCACCGGGTCATTCCGTGTGAACTGCGGCGCTGGCGCGGCGCCTTGCTGAGCGCGCAGACGCGCCGGGACTGGCAGTTGTTCAGACAAGAGTTGCAGCAAGATGACTATGACGCAGTGATTGACCTGCAAGGCTTGAGCAAGTCGGCACTGGTGTCCTGGCTGGCCCGGCTCAGCCAGGGTGGCCGGCGCTTCGGGCTGGCTAATCAGACCGAGGGTTCGAGCTTTGAAGCCCCGGCGCGCTGGGTCGCCGATGTCGCCTTCACGCTGCCGGCGCACAGCCACGCCGTCACGCGATCCCGCGCACTGTGCGCGCAGGCGCTGCGCTACAGCTTGCCGTTTTATATGTCTTTTGGGCTTCTAGCCCATATGGATAAAGCGCTGGTAGCTTCTAAATCAATAGCATTCAGAGCTGGCTTGAAAGGCTTTGTCGCCTTGGTGCATGGCACCTCACGGGCCGACAAGGAGTGGCCACTGGCCGGTTGGCGCGAACTGGCGCTTCGTTTGAACACCGCTGGTTTTGGCGTGGCCTTGCCGCATGGCAATGCCGCCGAACAGACGCTGGCCCAGGCGATTGCCGCTGATCTGCCGCACGCCATGGTCTGGCCGCATCTGGCGCTGGACGCGCTGCTTGACGCGCTGGCCAATTGTGCTGGCGTCATCGGGGTCGATAGCGGCTTGAGCCATATCGCGGTAGCACTCGATCTGCCGCATGTGCAGATCTACAATTTTGAAACTGCCTGGCGCACCGGGCCGCTTGCCGGGCCATCTGCTGGCCTGCTGCCCGCATCACGCAGCGGCAGCGTCATTGGCGCACCAATGCGGCAATGCAGCGTGTTTGCCCGACCGACCCCGTCGGTCGATACGGTCTGGCAGGCCTGGCTGCAGGTATCGGCAGGCAGCCGATGACGCGCTGGCTTTATTCGCTGCTGATATGGCTGGCCCAGCCGCTGCTGCTGTGCAAGCTGCGCCGACGCGGTGTGCAAGAGCCGGGTTACCTGGATGCGATCGACGAGCGCTTTGGCCGCTACCTCGCACCGGTGCCGCTGCTGGATCGGCCCACCGTGTGGCTTCATGCCGTGTCGCTGGGTGAAACCCGCGCCGCCGCCGTGCTGGTGGCGGCCTTGCGCACGCAGTTGCCCGGCATGCGTTTGCTGCTGACGCATGGCACCGCCACTGGCCGGGCCGAAGGGGCCAGGCTGCTGCAAGCCGGCGACTTGCAGTTTTGGCAGCCCTGGGACAGCGTTGGTGCAGTGCAGCGATTTTTAAGCCATTGCCGGCCTGACATCGGCATCCTGATGGAAACCGAAATCTGGCCCAACCTGGTGCGGGCTTGCCAACAGGCCCGGGTGCCGTTGGTGCTGGCCAATGCCCGCCTGAGCGACAAGTCACTGCGTCAGGCGCTGCGGCTGGCCTGGCTGGCGCGTCCGGCTTATGCTGGCCTGGCAGCGGTGTGGGCGCAAACTCCTGCCGATGCGGCGCGCCTGACGCAGTTGGGCGCACCGGTGCGCGGGGTGCTGGGCAACCTCAAGTTTGATGCCGCGCCCGATGCGCGTCAGCTCGAATGCGGCCAAACCTGGCGCGCCGGTCTGGCCAAGCCGGTCGTGCTGCTGGCCAGTTCTCGCGATGGCGAGGAACTGGCATTGCTGCAACATTTAAAGGCTTTTTGGCCTCTGGCCCTTGCTGGTCATGCGCTGACAGCTATTGATTCAATAGCAAATCAGGTGCATTGGCTGATTGTGCCACGGCATCCACAGCGCTTTGACAGCGTCGCCATGCTGATTGAAGCGCAAGGTTTTGCCGTGTCGCGCCGCAGTAGCTGGGGTGTGACGGGTCCGGCATCCGCATCGGATGCAACGCTGCCAGCGCAGACACCCGCCACGTCAGCGCTGCCCCGCAGCGTGCCGGCGTGCCTGCCCGCCATCTGGCTGGGTGACTCGCTGGGTGAAATGGCCTTGTATTACGCGCTGGCCGATGTCGCGCTGCTGGGTGGCAGTTTTGCGCCGCTGGGTGGCCAAAACCTGATTGAAGCGGCCGCTTGCGGCTGTCCGGTGGTGATGGGGCCGCACACTTTCAATTTTGCCGAGGCAGCAGATCAGGCGCAGGCGACCGGTGCGGCACTGCGTGTGCCGGACTTGCCGCAGGCCGTCACCAGCGCCTGTCAACTCGCGGCTGATGGGCCAGCGTTGCGCGGCAGACGCCAGGCCTGCCACCAGTTTGCCCAGGCGCACCGGGGTGCCGCCATGCGCCAAGCGCAGGCCATCACGCAGGTATTGGCCACATCTTGCACATCTGGCCGCACGCCCTGAGTGCCAGCCGCTGGCGTTTTCAGCACCGCGCTGACGGATCTGATTGGCAGGGCTAGAATGATTCGGATTAATCATTGGATCTGCAAAAAAACATCACAATGACCGCATTACCTGAAAATGAGCCGACAGCACCCAGTACGAAAGGGCGCAGGATCAAGAACATGGCCTTGTTTCTTGCGTCACCTTTTATCGGTCTTTTCTATGCCGTGTTGCTGCCCGGCAAGTTGTTTCAGTTGGCCATGAACGAGCGCAAAGCGGGTCTCGATAGCAGTCAAACCATCCAGTAAATTCAGCCTTCAGGCCCGTCGTTCACTCCCCCGTGCGACCCAATTTGTGGCTGTGCCGTGCGGCGCTGTCTTGCATCAAAAGCCTTATCCATGAAAAATCACTCCAAAACCGGCCTGCAATGGCTAAAAAATGGCCTGTTGATGCCAGCCTTGTTCTGTCTGGCGGCAGCCTTTGCCGGATCATCCGCCCTGGCGGCCCAGGCACAACTGGGCGCCGAGGACATGGCTTGTCAGCAGTGCCATGACAAGGATGACATTCTTGTCAAGAAAACTGAAGCGGGTGAATCGCTGTCCCTGAGAATCCCGACCCAGGCGTTTCTGCAGTCCATGCACTCTGAGACCAGTTGCACCGACTGCCATGAGGGCGTTGATGGCAAAGACCATGGCAAAGTGGCCACTCCGATGAAGAGCAAGCGTGACTACCGGCTCTCGTATCAAAATGCCTGCACCACTTGCCACAAGAAAAACGTGGCCGAGTTCAAGGACAGCCTGCATGCCGTGCTGGTGAAAGAAGGCAGCGACAAGGCACCCACCTGTTCTGACTGCCACAACTCCCACACGCTGCGCTCGGTCAAGCTGGTTGAACCGATCGCCAATGTTCCGTGTGCCAACTGCCACAATCAAATTTTCCGGGCCTATGCAGAAGATGTTCACGGACTCGAGCGCGTTGCCAAAGGCAAGAGCGCGCCGCTGTGTGCGGATTGCCATACCGCGCACAAAATTCAGGCGGCCTCTTTGGGTGACGGCATCAAGGATGCCTGCCTGGCCTGCCACAAGGATTCCGTGACCAAGCACGAGGTCTGGTTGCCCAATGCCAGGCAGCACTTTGAAGCCATCGCCTGCCCGGTTTGCCATGCACCCTTCGCACAGCGCCGGGTCAACCTCAGAATGGTGGATCGCGCGGGTGGCAAACAAATCGTGGAGAAAAAGGGTGTTCCGCAATTTGAACGGCTGACGCGTGCTGCCGATGGTGCCGCCGGTACGCCTGAGGCGGGACTCGATTCACAAGAGCTGCGCAGTTTTCTCAAGGAATTCAACCTTGAACATCCCGGTAACAAAACCATTCTGAGCGGGCGCCTTGAAGTTCGCTCCGGCCTTCAGTCGCATCAACTCAGTGAAAAAGAGTTCGCCCTCAAGGATTGCAAGGTTTGCCACCAGGCCGGTGCTGTGCCTTTTGTGAGTGTGGTGTTGTCCATCGCCGACCAAGATGGACTTCCATTGCTGCAGGGCGTTGAGAAAGAGGTCTTGACCTCGGCCACCTCGTTCGGTTCGATGCGTGGTTTTTATGCCATTGGCAGCACCCGCATCAAGTTGCTTGATTACTTGCTGGTGCTGGTGTTGCTGGGGGTTTTGTGCGTGCCGCTGGCGCACATGACTGCCCATCGGCTGTTCAAGAACCGGCGCGATCAACGCAACGCCGAGCGGCAAAAAGCGTCCCCGGCAGCGGGCAATGGTGCTCTATAAATGGAGGGTCTGAGCATGAAAAAAGTCTATATTCATCCGCTGCCGGTGCGCATCTGGCATTGGATCAACGCCCTGGGTTTTTTGGCACTGATTGGCACCGGCGTACAGATCAGGTATCTCGATCTGGTGCAATTGCTGCCGTTCAGAACCGCTGTGGTGGTGCACAACTGGATCGGTTTTGTGCTGATTGCCAATTTCTTTTTGTGGCTGGGTTTTTACCTGTTCACCGACAAGATCACGGTCTATCTGCCCGAGATGAATTCAAAAAAATACTTTGAAGATGCCTGGCGGCAGGTCAAGTTTTATGGTTACGGCATCTTTTTGGGTGAAGAGAATCCGCACCATCCGACGATTTATCACAAGTTCAACCCGCTGCAGATCATGATGTACCAGATCATCATGCTGCTGATGGTGCCGATCACGTTCTTTTCCGGCTTGTTGTTGTGGGATGTCCAGCGCTTTTCAACCCTGATCGACCTGTTGGGCGGCATCCGGGTGGTGGACACGGTGCATGTGCTGATGTTCGTCATTTTCTGTGGATTTTTGATCATGCATCTTTATTTGATTACGCTGGGCCATACTTGGTTTGCCCATATTAAGGCCATGCTCACCGGGTATGAAGAAGTGCATGAAAAACCCAAGTCGTAAGTGCTTTGCACGTCCTGGTTTTTTGCCAATTGTTTGATTTAGATCAAATGACATTGACTTATTGATAAAAGCCCTGTTTTGGTGCTTGACTTGATCTAAGTCAGGAATTCAAATCTTTCGCTGTCTGAATTGTTTTAACTGGTTCAATTTTTTAAGGAACACTCAAATGATCAAGATTTCTCTTTCAGCCATGAGTGCATCACTGTTGTTGGCATTGGGCGCACTGGCACCAGCGCAAGCTGCGGTTGATGTCGAAGCCGCCAAGGCGCTGGCAAAAAGCAACGACTGCCTGAAGTGCCATGCCGCCGACAAAGACAAGAAAGGCCCTTCCATGAAGAAAATTGCGGATAAGTACCGAGGCAAACCGGATGGTCAAGAGAAAGCCATCAAGAACATGACTGAAGGCCAGAAAGTCAAATTGACAGACGGTACTGAAGAAAAGCACAAGATCATTGATACCAAAGATCCAAAAGAACTCAAGAACATGGCTGACTGGTATCTGTCGCACTAACATTTAACGCATCCCACATTGACGCGCGTGTTCGGCTCGGCAGACCGTCACGCGCGTTGTTGTTTTTGGCCATGAAATTGCGCAATAACGATGGGCACGTTGCCAGGTGCCAGCTAATTTGATTTCGGCGGTAAAAATGAAACAGTCATTGATTCGTTGGGGTGCGGCCTTTTTGTTATTGGTCGCCATGGTTGGTTGCGGCGGGAGTGGCGGCGGCAGTGATCCGTCAACTGCGTCGCCCGCCGTGCTGGAGGCTATCGCCAAAGCCAGCGCCTTGGCCGTCAATGACACGGCGGCCAACCCGACTGCTGCGTTTGTGGTGGTACAAAATGCTGGCATCCCGGCAGTGACCCTCAAGAGCTTGCCGATGGTCAACTTCACGGTGTTTTCCGACGGCAACATCAAAACCGGCCTGACAACGGCCAATGCGCGTTTTGCGATAGCCAAACTCGTGCCAGGGAGCAACGGCAACCCGGACCAGTGGGTCAGCTATGTCACCAGGCAGGTGAGTGGAAAGGCCGGGTTTGGTCCAAACGCATCGCCGGTGTTGGCATCGGCACCCCAAGCCGCCACCGATACCGCAGCAGCAACCCAACTGGTTTACAACCCGGCGGGTTATTACACCTACACGTTCTCAACCGATATCAAATCGGTGGCGGGCATTGCCTACGATCCCGCACTGACACATCGCGTGGCGATCCAGTTGAGCTACAAGAATGCGGCTGGAGAAGATGTGCTGGTGAACCCTTATTTCGACTTCACCCTGGTTGACGGCAAGTCGGTGATGGTCACTGATC
This sequence comes from uncultured beta proteobacterium, assembly GCA_903873485.1. Lineage (GTDB taxonomy): Bacteria > Pseudomonadota > Gammaproteobacteria > Burkholderiales > Burkholderiaceae_C > Rhodoferax. The sequence goes on from CAIQOO010000061.1 coordinate 7,323, forward strand.
CGGCCAAGACCCGCAAAATGACCGATGTGGCATCTTGCAATGGCTGCCATGAAAAGCTGGCCTTGCACGGCGGTGGCCGCGTGGACACGCAGTATTGCGTGATGTGCCACAACACCGCAACGGTTGACCCTGAAAGCGGCAACAACCTGGACTTAGCCACCATGACACACAAGATTCATGCTGGCAAGTTGCTGAACAAACAGTTGGCTGCGGGCGGAGAAGATTATGCAATCTGGGGATACGGCAACGCCAGGCACGACTACGCCGAGATCGGTTTCCCGCAAGACCTGCGCAACTGTGCGGTGTGCCACTCAAGCGCCAATCCGAACACGCCACAAGGCGACAACTGGAAAACCAGGGTCTCCAAAGAAGCCTGCCTGACTTGCCATGCCAACAAGGCGGGGTCACCCTGGGACATCAGCCACACTGCCATTGCTGTTTCGGTCCTTAAATCGGCTACCGCCAAAGCCATCGACATGGGCAATCAGTTTTGCAGCGGTTGCCATCTTGGCGACGTGACCATTTCGCCGGAGCGGGTGCACTGGAACCAGAATGAGGAAAACGCTGCCAAATACAAGATGAACATCGAGAGTGCCGTGTTCAACGACACCGCTGACAAAAAGGCGCGTACCGTTACGGTGACCTATTTCCTGTCCAATCCAGTCAATGGTTCGGCTTGGGACCTGAAGTCCGACGCGACAAAATTTGGCAGCCTGCGTTTCATCCTGGCCTATCAGAACATGACTTCGCAAGTAAACAACGGTCAACCCGGTCCGATCACCGAGTTCTCCGCCTATAACAACGGCGGCAACTCGGCCAGTGCCTACGCCAATGCGGGTGTCAATCTGGGTGGTAATCGCTTCAAGATCGATATCAAGGTGCTCGACGACAGCACCATCGCCATGGCTTCAGGAACGGCCCGGGTGGTAAGTTATGGTCAGATCAAGGAAAACAAGCTGAATGTGAAAACCCGGCACGAAATCACCCCAACAGTGGTTGCCAATGTGGTGGTGCAGCACAGCTACAAGGATGTGCTGCTCAGCGGCAATGCGATGAATCCGCGCCGCGTGATCGTTTCCAATGAAAAGTGCAATGTTTGCCACGGCGCCCTAGGCACGACATCGGGCTCCAATACGGCTGACAATGCCTTTCACAGCGGTGCCCGCAACACCGTTGAAGCCTGCGTTGTTTGCCATGATGCCAATCGCGCATCGTCAACCATCATGACCAACGGACTGGCACTCAATGAGTCCTACCAGTTCAAGCGGATGATTCATGGCATCCACGGTAACTCCAGGCGCAGTTACCCGTTCACCATTGGCAACACCGTGGTGGGGGTCTTTAACAAGGATGGCAGCTCGGCTACGGGTGGCGCAGCGCTGTCGGCACAGTTGAAGTCAGACGGCACACCGGCTGTCGAGAATTACGCAGCCGAGGTGGCCTGGCCAGGGGTCGGCATCAATTGCAACGCTTGCCACGTCAACAATTCCTACAAGCAGGATCTTGGTCCGCTGGGTGCCACGGTTTCGCCGCGCGTCACTGGGGCCGATCCGCTGACTTACAAGGTGATATCGCCGATGGCGGCTTCTTGCACGTCGTGTCACGATTCAGGCAAAACGATGGGACATGTCACCACCTTCAGTGATCCGCCAGCAGCATTTGGCGACAGGACTCAGGCGCAAATCATTGGCCTGCCCAAGGAAGGTTGTTACGACTGCCATGCAAGCGGCAAGTTCAAGGGTGTTGATATCGTTCACGGTCAGAACTGACCGGGTTTATGACCAGCACCACCGGAGTGCTTGCGGTTTATCCGCTTGCCAGGATCGCTTGGTCATGGTCGTGAAAACCCGGACTTGTCTTAAAGGTTGGAGTCAAAATGAAAAACGCAGTCGCCATTGCTGGCCTTTGTTTGATGGGGTTGCTGGGGCCGGTCTGGGGTGCCGACAAAAGCCCGGACAAGGATCTCAAGGGCGCAGCACTCTGTATCAGTTGCCACGACCAGGACGATCTGCCAGACATGAGTGACACCTTGCACGCACCGGTCGATGCCAAAAGACCACCGCCGATGGCTGCTGCTGCCGCTGCCCTGAGCAGTCGTGCAATGGGTGACATCGAAAATTTGCGTGCCCCCACCTGTTCGAGTTGTCATGGTGAGAGCGATTCGCACTCTTTCAAGCCTGAAGGTGTTGCGGACCAGCCCAAACCAGACCACACTTATGGCAAAACCCGCGGCAAGATTTCCATGTTGCCGCCAGCCGAGCGCAGCCGGGTTTGCCAGACCTGCCATGAGCGCGATTCAAAGCGGGCTTTTTGGGTTGGCAGCCAACATCAGGCGGCAGACATTGCTTGCGATAGCTGCCACCAGGTTCATTCCAGCCGTGACAAGGTGTTGAGCAGCCGAACCAATCAGGCTCAATCGTGTTATTCCTGCCACAAGGACCTGCGCAACCAGGTCAATCGGCCGTCGCATCACCCGGTTCCCGAAGGCAAAATGACCTGCTCCGATTGCCACAATGTGCACGGCTCGGCCGGCGACAAGCTGGCCCGGCGCAGCAGCATGAACGACACCTGCTTTACCTGTCACGCCGAAAAACGCGGCCCGTTTGTGCATCAGCATGAGCCGGTCACTGCCGATTGCTCCAATTGTCATAACTCGCACGGCAGTACCGTGCCAGGGATGCTGAAGGCGCGGCCACCGATGCTGTGTCAACAATGCCATACACCGCATGTTGTTGGCGGCATCGGTGCCATTGGTGGACAGCCCGGTGTCTATGGTCTGGCGGCGTTGGGTCAGACGGCACCACTGATCACCGGTGTCACGGGTGGCAAGAACGTGGTCAACCTTTGGCAAGGTCGCAGTTGCATGAACTGCCACACGCAAGTTCACGGGTCGAACAACCCTTCGACCACCAATGGAACCCCCCAGCGCTTGATGCGCTGAAGCACGGAGTGCCACCATGACCCCTCTTGTTTTTTCATTTGACTTTCGTCTGACGGCAGTAGCCTTTGCCGCCGGCACGCTATGTGTCGCTGTTGCGGCCGAAGACCAGCCTGAGGGTGTTCCACCGGTGCAGGCTACAGTGTCTGTTGGGGCCGGGCTGGTTGACGGTTCCCGTGCCGACCGGGCGATGTTTGGCCAATACAACGGCTTGCAAGGGGACCGCAACGCGGTTGGCCTGTTGGACTTTGATTACCGCTTGCGCAAGGCCGTCCCTGCGGGTTGGGTGGACTTCAAGGGTGAAAACCTGCTCGGTGATACGCGTGAATTGCATTTGGTCTGGAGGAACCCTGGTGAATGGAAGTTCACTGCAGACTACGGCGAGTTGATCCGCTACGACCCGGTCACCATCAACACCGGCATGCTTGGGGCGGGGTCAACAACACCGCAGGTGGTGCTTTTATCCGGCGGTCCGGGCAGTGGATCCGATTTTGAGTTGAAGACCAAGCGCACCGGTTTAGGTGTCGGGTTTTCCAAGCGCATCAGCAATGCGGTGCAGTTTGAGGTTGACCTCAAGAGCGAAAACAAGGAAGGCTCACGTTTGTTTGGCATTGGGGTGAATTGTTTTTCAGCGATTGCCACCTGTGGCACCACCAGCAATATCAACACCGGTTGGGCCTTGTTGCTGTTGCCTGAACCGATCAGCGCCAACCATAGTCAAGTTGAGGCAAGAATCGGCTATGCACAAGACAAACTGCGGCTCAACCTTGGTTACTATGGCTCGTTCTATCGCAACGACTATTCCACACTGACCCCGGGGATGCCGGGCATTCTGAATAACCCGCTTGGCAATCCGCTGGCACTCAGCAGTGGTTTGCAATCACTGCTGAGCCAGCCGGTGGCTTTGCCGCCGGACAACCAGGCGCACCAGTTTGACTTCATCGGCAGTTATGCTTTCACCGGCACAACGCAGGCCACACTGAGGCTTGGACATGCCATTGCCACGCAAAATAGCGACTTTGCAGGTGACGGCCTGGCAGGCGCTCCAGCAGGTGTTGCCAATCTTGCTGGCAAGGTGACAACTACCTCGGCACGCGTGGGGGTCACATCGCGCCCGTTGCCAAAGCTTTCATTGGTGGCAGATTTGCGCTACGAGGATAAAGACGATCAGACACCGGTGGCGTATTACAACTACATCGACGGCAATACCCGGTACACCAACCGCACACTGCCTGATCGCAGAATCCGTGGCAAGTTCCAAGCACATTGGCAGTTTCCGGGTGCTTACCGGGGTACTGTAGAAGCCGATTACGAGTCGATTGACCGGGGTGCCTTTACCGCCAGCAGCGCCGCTGCCGGCATCAGTGCATTGCGGCAACAAACCGATGAAACCATTGTGCGTGCTGAACTCCGTCGCCAGATGACCGAAGACTTCAGTGGATCGGTGAGCGTTTCCAGCAGCAACCGCAACGGCTCCAACTGGCTGCGTGACAACAGTGGTTTGGGTGTCACCGAGGTTAGCCATCCTGGTGATGCCAGCAGCGGTTTTTTTGCCGATGCGATATTTATGCCCACCTTGGCCGACCGCAAGCGCGACAAGGTGAGATTCTTTGGTGATTGGCAACCCAACAAAAAGCTGACGCTTCAATTCAGTGCCGAGGAAGGCCGGGACCGCTACAGCGCGCCAACTGCTTATGGACTTCAGGACACCCGCGTCAGCCAGTTTGGGCTTGATTTTGTCTATGCCGAGTCTTTTAACTGGAACTTCAACGGTTATCTATCGCAAGGATATCAGACCTTCAATCAGTCGCGTTATGCCGGTTATGTAATGGCTTTTGACAACACCAGCATCAATGCCGGCATCGGATTTACCGGCAAAATTTCCAGCAATTTCGAGATCGGCGGGAATCTGTCGTTCAGTGACGACAAGAGCGTTTATGCCCAGAGCCTCGATGGTTTTGCGTCGGCTGACAGTGCCGCGCTATTGGCTGCCAGCGGGGGGCTGCCTGATGTGGTGTACCGCCAAACTGCCATGAAGCTGTACGGCAATTACGCTTTGGACAAACGCTCTGCCGTGCGTGTTGATTTGATTCATCAACGAAACAATGTGACCGATTGGGCCTGGAACTACAACGGCATGCCATTTACCTATTCAGACGGCACCACGGTGTCGCAGCAGCAATCCCAGAGTGTCAGCTTTATCGGTGTCACCTATGTTTATCGCTTGCCCTGATTTTTTTGCCGGAATAGCAACGGCCAGCTTCAGTGAATTGATTTGTCGCGAATTTTTTTTGAAGAATTTTTATTCCCATGTACTCGTGGGGATTTAAGGTTAGCATTCAAACACACTCTATTACAACGAAGGAGCAATTCATGAAGCATGCTGAGCAGTCAATTCACCAACGACCTTCGCCGCATTGGGCCAAATATGCCGCAGCCAGTATTTTGTCGGTCGTGCTGGCAGCTTGTGGCGGCGGCGGCAGCGATGCGCCGGTTGTTCCAGTCACCCCGACACCGAGTTTGCCAACGGTGACTGCGCCTGCGGGTACGTTGCCGGTGAATGTGGCGAGTCTGTCTCCAGCTCAGTTTGCGGCATTGACACCTTCCGTGACGATTGGCGGCGTTGCCATCAACAGCCCGCCGGTGGTGGTGTTCGCCATGTCGGATGGTTCGGCAGCGAATAACCCGATCATCGGGTTTAACTACACCAGCAAGCCAGCGACGACCAACGTGACCAGCCTGGCCAATATGCGTTTTTCTCTTGCCAAGCTGGTGCCTGGCAAAGACGGCAATGAAAGCAAGTGGGTTAATTACATCGTGAGCTCGGTGTCCACCTATAACGCTGATGGCACGGTAAAAGCCGCTGCGGCACCCAGAACGCCGACGACTGACCAGGAAGGGACGTTGGTTGATAACAAAAACGGCACCTACACCTATACCTTTGCACGCGATATCAAGACCATTAAGGATTTGGTTGCTTCATCTGCGCTGACAGCGCCTAAAGTCGCATCGGATCTGGGAGATCTGACTTTTGACCCCACCTTGACCCATCGTCTGACGATTCAGATTTCTGGTAATGCGCGGGGTACCGGTACCAACACCGCCGATGGGACTGCAGCAAAGGCCGCTGATGGCACGGCGATTGCTGCTATCGCGATGGCCAATCCGATCAATGTTATTTACGACTTTGTTCCTGCCACTGGCAAGGCAGTTGCTGCGACCGACTTTCAACGTGAAGTTGTCTCAAAGACAGTCTGCAACGAGTGCCACGAGAAGCTCACTTTGCATGGTTCGCGCAATGAAACACAGTACTGTGTTGTGTGTCACACAGACCAGTTGAAATTTGGCAGTACCAATGTGGTCTCGACCAACGGCAAGTTTCCGGCACTGACGGAAACGGTCACAACCGATGCCACCACCGGCATCAAGAGCTATTCTTACAAGCCGACGATGTCGGTCGCTGACGGTGTGACCCTGGGCAACTTCCCGGTGATGGTCCACAAGATTCACAGCGGCGGCGATCTGGTGAAGGAAAATTACAATTTCGCCAATGTCGTGCTGGACCAAAAAGGTTTTTCGATACTCGGCAGTGGCCAAAAGATGTGCGCCAAGTGCCATGACAACACCAAAGCTGCGCAAGCCGACAACTGGAACACCAAGCCAAGTCAACTGGCTTGTGGCTCCTGCCATGACGGCATCGACTGGAAAACCGGCACCGGATCAACGATTGCTGATGGACAGGCATTTAATGCCGCACCTGCCGCGACAAATCCTGTGCTGGCCAAGACCGGTCACGCGCCGGGCCAGGCTTTGAGCAACCAGGCTTGCACCATTTGCCATACGCCAGCCGATATCAAGGTCTATCACCAGACCGAAAACATCACGACGCACAACCCAACCATCAAGGCTGGTTTGGTGACGTTTACTTATGACATCAAGTCGGCGGCAGTCGATCCGGCTACCAATGATTTGACAGTTCAGTTCAAGATCAGTGCCGACGGCAAGCCGGTAACGTTTGTTACTGCCGGTGCGACAGTGGCGAGCCCGCTGACAGGATTTACTGGCGCGCCTAGCTTCTTGCTGGCTTACACTCAAGCGCAGGACGGTATTGCGACACCGGTTGATTACAACAATGTGGGTGTTAAGCAGGCGCAAGCGATCAGCGTTTCACTGGCGGACTTGCTCAGTACCAGCAAAGCAAGTACCGTTGGATCGCTGTCGGCCACGGCTGATGGAAGCGGCTACTACACGGCTGTCATCAAAGGTGATGCGGCCGGAACCAAGAAATTCCCGGTCGGTGCAACAATGCGCGCGGTTGCTTTGCAAGGCTACTTCACCCAAGTTTCACCGGCATCTGCCCGCCATGCGATATCGGTTGTGAAGGCTGTCACTGGTGATACGGAACGTCGGACAGTGGTTGACGCGAAAAAATGCTCCAACTGCCATGAGTGGTTCGAAGGACACGGTGGCAACCGGGTGTATCAAACGCAGGTTTGCGTGATGTGCCATACGCCAGGTCTGGCCACCAGTGGGCGCGGCATCGCGGATGCGACTCTTGGTGCTTACACCTTGTTCACTGCGGCGGACAACAAGATACTCAGTGGATGGGGTTTTGACAAGTCTGCGACCAATGCTGCACTGAAGCTGCCGGTGACGACCAACAACTTCAAGGACATGATTCACGGCATTCACTCCGGTCGGGAAAATGCCACGCCCTTCATGGACGCACGTGACCGCACACCGTCGGCCATCACTTTGCTCGACTTCAAACGCATGGACTTCCCAGGCAAGTTGAACAATTGCGAAGCTTGCCATGTTGCCGGCACCTTCAGCAGTGTCCCAGCCAACGCCTTGGCCTCAACCTACGAGTCGATTGACACGGCTTACGCCGCAGCAATCGGAAGCGGGACTGCAACACCAGCACTGGCCAAGACAGCACTGGCTACGGCGAATGCGACAGACATGGTCAGTTCGCCATTTGTTGCTGCCTGCGCCAGTTGCCACAGCTCTGCTACCGCGAAAACGCACTTCGGTTTGTACAAGAGTGCGGTAGTGCAACAGGCCCGTAGCTTGTTTGCCGCTACTGTTGCATCGGGCAGTCCGGATACCTCTGCCAGCGTGTGCGCAAGCTGCCATGGCGTTGGCAAAGACAAGGATGTCATCGCGGCTCACAAGTAAGGCTGCGTCGTCGGAACACGGCTAGCCGTGTTCCGACAATGGCCAAGTCCATGAATAGCCCGGGTGCGCTTGCGTGCCAGGGCCATTTTTTTGTTTCACTGTTTCACAATTTGTCGCTGGCGCTTCGTGCTGATTGCAGCAGAACCTGCCGTGGCAACAAATCAATGCATGCAAATGAACCCCATCAAGTACCTGTTTGTTGTGATCGCCTTGCTGCTGTCGGTCAATTCTTCAATATCGGCTCAACCGAAAGCTGCCGCCCCGAGCGCAGCGGCTAGCCCGGCAAGACCTGCCGTCACGGATGCCAGGCAGACGAAAACCACGGCCACACCTGCAGTGAAAGTCCGGTTGGTCGATATCAACAGCGCCGGTCGCAACGAGTTAAAGACACTTCCAGGCATTACCGATGCGGTAGCCGACAAAATTATTGCCAGCCGCCCATTTGGCAGCAAGTCTCAATTGACCACGCGAGGCCTATTGCCGCGTGATGTTTACGAGAACCTCAAGGGACTGGTGATGGCCAGGCAAGACGCTGGCACTTCGGCCCAACTGCTAAACAAGTAAACCGCAGTGACGCTCTGGTCTTTCGGAATCGAATGCAGTGCTGTTGATATTAGTTTGCCAGAGTGGCATTCAAGCCTTGCATGTCGTCGGATGTGAGCGTGCCGTTGGCCTGGCGCAGTTTCAGCGCACCCAGCAAGACATCGTAACGAGCTTTGGCCAGCCGGGTTTTGGTGTCAAACAGGATGCTTTGCGAATTGAGCACGTCGATGTTGATGCGCACACCCACCTGGTAACCGAGCCTGGTGGCATCAAGTGCGCTCTGGCTGGAGGCTTCGGCCGCTTCCAGTGCCTTGACCTGGCCCAGCCCGGACTGTACGCCAAAGAACGCAGTGCGTGTGGCTTGTGCCACAGCGCGCCTGGCACCTTCGAGATCAGATCGCGATTTTTCTTCAAGTGCCAGCGTTTCCTTGATGCGGTTTTGCGTGGCGAAGCCAGAAAAAATCGGCAGGTTGAATGCCAGCCCGATGGTCGCCACATCGGTGCGATAGTCCAGCGTGGTACTGCTTGAGCCGTTGTTTTGCGTCACGCCGTAACTGCCGGTGAGATCCAGCGTCGGTTTGTGACCGGCCCGAGCCTTCTCGGTCTCCAGTTCGGCAACTTCAAGCCCCACGCGTGCCTGCCGGATACCGGGGTGCGCCTCTTCAGACTGGGCGACCCATTGATTGACATCGGCAGGCAGCAGCACCGGAATCGTCACCGGCACGCTCAGAGGCTTGGGCAGGGCATCGGTTTTGCCGGTGAGCTGGTCGAGTGCGATTCGTTTGACCAGCAAGTCGTTTTCAGCGGCTATTTCCTGGGCCAGAACCAGGTCAAACCTGGCCTGAGCTTCGCGTGTGTCGGTGATGGTGGAGGTGCCCACCTCAAAGTTGCGTTTGGCTGAAGCCAGTTGTTCAGACACCGCGTTTTTTTGTGCCTTGACGAAATTCAGGTTGTCTTTGGCGGCCAGCACATCAAAGTAGGCCTGGCTGACACGAACGATCAAATCCTGCTCGGCAGCAGTCAACTGCGCTTGTGCCAGCGCGACCTGTTTTTTGCCTTGTTCGGCGCTGGCCACATTGGCCGGGCGGTACAGCGGCTGCGATGCGCTCACTGTTGCGCCCAGGTTGCCATAGCTGCCCCGGTCCAGGGCAGAGACGTCGCTGCCGACGTTGGCACGGTTCAGTCCCAGCGCCAGACTGGCACTCGGCAAAATGGCGGCACGTGCTTGCTCGGCCCTGGCCAGATTGGCCTGGTAAAGCAGCCGGGCCGACTGGTAACTGGCATCAAAACCGCGTGCCGACTCATACAGGTCAACCAGGCTTTGCGCCCGGGCTGGCAGCGCCAGCGCGGCGGCGAGCGCCAGGGAAAGGGGAATGAGACGAAAGTGGTTCATGGCATGCCTGAAAAAAAGTCTGCGTGAGCGGGGCTGGTCGCAAGGGCGAAGCAGTGGCAAGGGTTCAATAACGTGGAACCGTCGGGTCCAGTTCTGCGCTCCAGGCGGAAATGCCGCCGGCAATATTGGCAACATGTTCAAATCGGCGCGCTTTCAAGAACACCGCCACCTGCATGCTGCGAATGCCGTGATGGCACAGGCAGGCAATCGGCCGCGCTGGATCAAGTTCGGACAAACGCTGTGGCATCGCCCCCATGGGAATGGTGACCAGTTCAAATCCATCGGCCCGGATGCCGGCTTGCTGCAGTTCGGCGGGTTCCCGGACATCCAGCACCACCGGGTGGCCATGAACCCGCACCGATTCAAGCCAGCTTGCCAATTGGGACGGTCGGACCTGGGTTGGCATGTTTAGAACACAAAAGTGGAAGGTTTCGGAAAATTCAGCAGACATGGGGCGTTGTCGTCCCATTTTTCATCGGCCTTGAAATTGGTTTCGCTGGTGCGGGTGATGACCTGGGCGTGCATGATCGGCTCGTCGCCCACAATCGCCACCAGGCGCCCGCCCACCTTGAGCTGGGTCAGCAAGGTTTGCGGCACCTCGGACACCGAGCCACCCAGCACAATCACGTCAAAAGGGGCTTCGGCGGGCGCACCCAGCGCGCCATCGGCCTGGCGCACCTCGGCGTTGTGGATGCCGGTCTTTTGCAGATTGGCGCGCGCCATGTCGGCCAGTTCTGGGTTGATCTCCAGCGACACCACCCGCTGCGCCTGGTGCGCCAGCAAAGCCGTCATGAAGCCGGAACCGGCACCAATTTCAAGCACCTTGTCGTCGGCCTGCACGGCAGCATCTTGCAGCAATCGGGCCTGCAACCGGGGTGCCAGCATGCACTGGCCACCAGGCAGCGGAATCGCCATGTCGGCAAATGCCAGGGCTTTGTAATTGGCGGGCACAAAATCTTCGCGCTTGACCAGCGACAACAGTTCCAGCACGGCGTTGTCGGCCACGTCCCAAGGGCGAATCTGTTGCTCGATCATGTTGAAACGCGCTTGTTCGACGTTGTGTAAATTCATTTGGTTACTCCGGGGGGTATGATAGCAAGATCATTCAATTTTAGCTGTCGCAGCAGCCATGGCCCTATTTTTCACTGGGTGAATTCGGTCGGGCCAGGCTGGCTGCAGCCGATTGGAGCCGGGGTTTCATGCGCTTGAAGGCGGTCTGGCAAGGGCCGGGCCGGCCCCTGTGGCGGACAAGCCCGACATCAGCATGTCAAACTGCACCGCCAGATACTCTTCGGGCACCAGTTGTGCCAGGTTGCCGCCGCAACTGCCCAGCGAATGTTTCCACATGGCCAGATACAGCAAAGGTGCCAGCACCATGTAAACCCCATATTTAAAGTCGATCGGCCGAAACTCGCCGCGCGCCACGCCGCGTTTGAGAACACGTTCAATCAGTGCGCTGCCGGGCTGCATCACCTCGTGCTGGTAAAACCGGGCGAGTTCCGGGAAATTGCGGGCTTCGCTCATCATAAGCTTGGGGATGCCCGAGGCCTTGGTGGCCCCGATACGTTCCCACCAACTGTTCAGGCAGTAACGCAGCATGTCGGGTGAACTGCCTTCAAACCGCTCAATCTCCTCATTCCATTGCGCAAAGCGGCCAGAAATATTCTCGCGCACCACCGCCTTGAAAAGCTCTTCCTTGCTGGAGAAATACAAGAACAGCGTGCCTTTGGAAACACCTGCGCGCCTGGCCACTTCTTCCACCCGGGTGGCTGCGAAACCTTTTTCGACAAACAGGTCCAGCGCTGCGGCCAGCAACTCGCCTGGGCGCGCGTCCTTGCGGCGTTCGCGCCGCGCAGGGTCATCTGGCGCGGCTTCTGCCAGGTTGGCGGGATCGATGGGCTGGTGCATCAGTTAATGACTCGTTGGTTATTAATGTAGCTTTTGGCCGGACGCTTGTCAATTTGCCGGTGCCAAAACCTGCAGCCATCGAAAGGCTTTGAACGATGTGAGGCGATTCGAGGTCGGCTACCATCAGTGCGGCAGTTCGTGCAGGCGATGCGATGGCTGTCAGGCCTGATCCACAACACCCGCCAGGAGACACTTCATGCCCTCTCAGATACAAACAGAAACCATCACCTTGGGCGGCGGCTGCTTTTGGTGTACCGAGTCGGTTTATGTCAACGTCAACGGTGTACTTGATGTTGAGTCTGGCTACTGCAATGGCCATGTTCAGCAGCCCAGTTACGAGCAGGTTTGCACTGGCCGCAGCCGCCACAACGAAGTCGTCAAGCTGGCGTTTGACCCGCACATCATCAGCTTGCGCGAGATTCTGGAAATCTTTTTTGTCATTCATGACCCCACCACGCTCAACGCCCAGGGCCACGATTGCGGCACCCAGTACCGCAGCGGCATCTACTTTGGCGTACCCGGTCAGCAGGCGGTCGCGCAGCAGGTCATCGCCGAATTGACCCAAAGTGGCAGCTACACCCGCCCGATCGTCACGGAAGTGCTGCCACTGGCCAATTACTGGCCTGCCGAGGACTATCACCAGGACTACTTTGCGCGCAACCCGCAGCAGGCTTATTGCCTGGCAGTGGCGGCCCCCAAAGTGGCCAAATTTCGCAAAACCTTTGCGCGATTGCAAAAGCCCTGAGTGGCATGCGCTGTCTTAAAGACTGGCACTATTTCCCGGCACCGTGCCAGTTTTTTTGCCTGCCGCCGCCGGTGCGCTTGCGTCTGGCGCGGCATTCAGCGGTGTGGCCAAATGCCGTGCCATGACCATCACCTGATCCGGGTCAACACCGAGCTTGCCCATCAAGAATTCGATGATTTCCGCGCGTGGATTGGCCAGCGCAGGCTCGCTCATCATCACTGCGGCAGAGATCGCCAGTGCGGTTTCGCGGGTTTTCTGGTCGGGCAGCAATTGCTCTAGCGCGTTGAGCGCTTCAACCGGTGCCACTGCGGTGATGCGGGCTTGTTGCTTGAGCAATTCGACCCAGTTGGTGCGGGCGTCCAGGTCATGCAATAAGCCAGATGGCACCTGCGCCAGCAGGTGCGCGAGGCGCAGGCTGCGCTGCTCAAAAGCGCCGATCGACAGCATGCCGGACAGCACGATGCGACCGACCGCCTCGGCAAAACCGCCCTGTGCCACCTGCTGCAGGGCAAGGTCGCGCTGTTTTTGCAACTCTTCGAGTGCACGGGCCAGAGCCGCATCGGCATCGGGCGTACCGGGCTTGATAAAGGCGCCCAGCCCCTGCGGGCCATAGATCAGCCGCGACCAGTCCACCACCGCCTTATCGCGCTGGTCGCGAAATGCCTGAAGTGCCTCGGTGATCTGCCGGGCTGCCAGTTGCTCCAGTTGGCGCAACGGGTGGTCGTCAGACACCTGTGCCCGGCGCGCTCTGGCCTGCGCGGCCCGGCTGCGGATGATCGGTGCCATCGGCCAGGTGTCGGACAGCAATTGGCGCTGCAGCCGCATCGAATGCAGCTTGCCCAGCGCATCGGCCAGCGGGCGGGTAACGGTCAACTGTAGCCAGGGGCGCATCCAGGTTTTGTAAAGCTTGGCGTTGGCTTCGGATACCTTGGCGATGGTCGAGAAAATTGCCTGTTGGGCGCGTCCCTCGGGGTTGATTGCCAAAATATCTTGCATGCTGCGGTGCTCGTAATGCACCGTGTAGTCGTCGGGTTGAAGTGCCGCGCGGGGCTGTGCCTCCCGACCGGCTTTGGCCTTGAGTTTCATCTCGTACAGACCCGGCGGCAGACGCTCGATGATGTCCAGCGAGGTCACCGGCAGGCCTGATTCGGCATCTGCCATGTCGGTGCCGGCAAAGATGCCCAAATGCCCGATGCTGTCGTGCAGCGCATACACAACGGTGCGTCCGGCTGCGGCAATGGCGCGCTCGTCACCCCAGGTGTCGATGATCCAGTCCAGTGCCTGCGGTGGTGGCGTGATGTTGTCGCCCCAAGTCGCAAACACCACCACCGGTGCGGTGATGTTGCGCAGGTCAATGGCCTGCTGCCCCTCTTTGGCGGTGCCGTGGGCCAGTTGGTTGCCGATAAACAGGTTTTCGACAATGCTTTCGGTTTCGGCGCCCGATATCCGGAAATAGCCACTCCACCAGCGCTCAAATTCCCGAAACCGCTGCGACTGGGTGTCGATATGGCTCCACAGGTTGTGGTACTTGTTCCATAGTGCACTAGCCTGGTTCAAACGTTCATAGTTGCCAACCAGGTTGATCTTGTCAAAGTGATCGGCCTCCAGGTCGGTGGTGAGCGAATTCAGCCACGAGCCGCCGAGCATGCCGCCGACATAGCGCATCGGGTTGAGCTTGGAGCCGCCCGCCCAGTCCGAGATCGGCGCCCCCATGATCATCAGCGGACCAAACAGTTCCGGGCGCATCGCTGCCAGCGCCATCATGGCCCAGCCGGCCTGGCAGTTGCCAATGACGACCGGGCGCGCGTCGCAGCCGGGGTGCAGGGCGATCACCGCCTCGATGAAGCGGGCTTCGGCATGGGCCACCGTCAACACCGCCTGGCCGCCTTCCGGCTCGGGCTTGAAAGTCACCAGATACACCGGGTGACCGGCCCGCATCGCCACACCGACTTCAGAGTCGAGCTTGAAAGCTCCAACACCAGGGCCACTTCCGGCTCGTGGATCGACCACAATGACCGGGCGGGAGCCTGGGTTGACTGACAGGTGGTCAGGTGGCATCAGGCGGAGCAGCGCGTAGTTGCAAGGTTCTGGCAGGCAGTGGCCGTCGAGCACCATTTCGTGGGCAAACTGCAGCAGGGTCGGCGTGCCGTGCTCTAGGTGCTCCAGATAGTTGTCGCCCCGATTGAGCAGGGTTTCAAAAAACATGAAGCTGCGCTGCACGGCATCAAGCAGGTAATCGCCATCCTGCTTGGGCTGGGTTGCGCGGGGCTTGGGGGTTGCAGCAGCCTCGCTGCTGGCTGCATTGGCGTTGGCGGTCATCGTTGCACCTTGACAAAAAAGTTTGACATCAAGGTTCATCATAGTCGAGGGGCGCGCAGGCGGTTTGCCAAATGCCAATACTGGCACAGCAACAATTGCGCCTGATCTGTGGCAAGTTTGCTGCAGTTGGCCCGAGGTCAGATCGGATCGACTGCCATAATCAAAAAAACACCAACCCGTCCTCTCCCGTTATGGAACTTAAAAGCCTCATCGACCAGCCCGGCAAACTCCCTGCCATCCCGAAAGTGATGGAACAACTGATTGCGAGTTTCAGTTCAGAAGATGTCTCGATCAGCGAGATCGCCAGCCAGTTGTCGGCTGATCCGGCCTTGAGTGCCAAGCTGCTCAAACTCGGCAACTCGGCCTATTTTCATGTCTCGCGCACCATTGGCACGGTCGATGCCGCGTTGCAGATGCTGGGTTTTGTGATGGTGCGCAATCTGGTGCTCGGCAGCAACATGGCCACTGCTTTCAAAAACCTGCCGGGTATTGACCTCAGGCAGTTCTGGCGCCACAACCTGTACACCGCCTGTGCGGCACGCTGGCTGGCGCAGCGCGCTGATGTCAACTCCGACTTGGTGTTCACGCTGGGGCTGATGCACCGCATTGGACAATTGCAGATGTTGACCGTCATGCCCCAGGAACTGGCACCCTTGAGCCAGCAGATGGGGGTGCTGGACGCCGGTCGCGCCGCGCTTGAGCAGCAGACTTTTGGCTTTCACTATGGCCAGGTGTCAGCCGCCTTGGCGCGCATCTGGAATTTTCCGCATGCCTTGACCGATGCGTTGCTGCAGGTGGAACAGCCGTTGCTGGCGCCGGAGTTTTCCGAGTCGGCCGCACTGGTGCACCTGGGTGCCTGGCGCGCGCGGGTCGAAATTTTGGGTTTCAACGAAGCCGATCGGGTGGCCAGCTACCCGGTTGAGGTGGGCCGGCGACTCAAGGTCGATTTTGCCTGGTTCAACCCACCGCAAGTCTTGCCGCCCGACGAGGACCTGTCGGTGATGCCGCCCTTGTCAGACCTGACCGAAGGGCTGGAGGCCATGTTTGAATGAGCCTGTTTTACGCCGGACAAAACGGTCTTTGCAGCAGGCGGACGGCGGCAGGTGGCTAGCAGCCTGTCGGACTTAACTTGAAAACGCCAAATGCATAGACAAAAACGCCGTTTTTTGTCAAAAATGATCGTTTTTGGGCTAAATCTTGGGCTTTTCTTGGTGTTCACCTCACTTCAGACGTAATACGGCCATGCG
>CAIQOO010000062.1 GCA_903873485.1 uncultured beta proteobacterium
CTGACCCTGCTGATTTCGGACGTGCCCGGTGATGCGCCGATGGACATCGCCTCTGGCCCCACGGTGGCCGATTCAAGCACCTGCGCCGATGCGCTCGACATCATCAATCGCTACCGGATCACCCTGCCGGCACCGATGCGCACCCTGCTTGAGACCGGCGCGGGGGAAAGCATCAAACCGGGCGACCCGCGTCTGCAAAACAGCAGCGTGCGCTTTATCGCAACACCGCAAATCGCGCTCGAAGCCGCTGCCAACATGGCCCGCAGAGCCGGATTGACAGCCGTCATTCTGGGCGACAGCCTGGAAGGCGAAGCGCGTGATGTGGCCCGGGTGCTCGGTGGCATCAGCCGCCAGGTGAGACTGCACGGCCAGCCGGTCAAGCCGCCTTGCGTATTGCTCAGTGGCGGCGAAACCAGCGTCACGCTCAAAGGCCGGGGCCGGGGTGGCCGCAATGTGGAGTTTTTGCTGTCGCTGGCAATCACGCTGGACGGCATGGCGGGGGTGCACGCGCTGGCCGGGGACACCGATGGCATCGATGGCGTCGAAGAAATCGCCGGGGCCATCATCGGCCCCGACACCCTGGCGCGCGCCTGGGCGCAAGGCATGAACCCGCAGACTTACCTTGACAACAACGATGCCCACAGCTTTTTTCAACAGCTCGGCGACTCGGTCATCACCGGGCCGACGCTGACCAATGTGAACGACTTTCGGGCCATCATCATTTTTTCACCATGTCCCACGCACCCAAACCCGGTTTGAACCAAGCGCAGCAGGAAGCTGTCAATTACCTGCACGGCCCCTGCCTGGTGCTGGCCGGGGCCGGTTCGGGCAAAACCCGGGTCATCACCCAGAAAATCGGCCGCCTGATCCAGGCTGGCATGTCGGCGAAACGGATCTTTGCCATCACCTTCACCAACAAGGCGGCCGCCGAGATGCGCGAGCGTGCGCGTGACCTGATCGGCAAAGCGGTCAAAGATGCGGTGATTTGCACCTTTCATGCCTTGGGCGTGCGCCTGCTGCGCGAAGACGGCAGCGCACTCGGCCTGAACCCCAACTTTTCCATTCTCGATAGCGACGACGTGACAAGCATCCTCAAAGATGCCGGCGGCTCGGTCGATGCCGCCACCGCCCGCCAGTGGCAATGGACCATCAGCCTGTGGAAAAACCAGGGGCTGGATGCCGCCTCTGCCGCCGCTCAGGCCGGCAGCGACAGCGAGCGCCTGACCGCCCGCGTCATGGCGCACTACGAAGAGCGGCTGACGGCCTATCAAAGCGTGGACTTTGACGACCTGATTGGCCTGCCCCTCAAGCTGCTACAAAATCACGAGCAGGTCAGGCAGAAGTGGCAAGAGCTGGCCGGTCATATCCTGGTCGATGAATACCAGGACACCAATGCCACCCAGTATGAACTGCTGAAACTGCTGGTCGGTGGCCGGGACCCTGCGCAGGCCGGCCTTACTGCCGTGGGCGACGATGATCAGTCGATTTACGGCTGGCGCGGTGCCACGCTGGACAATTTGAAAAAGCTACCGCTTGACTTCACCAGCCTCAAAGTCATCAAGCTGGAGCAAAACTACCGCTCCACCTCGGCCATCCTGCGCGCTGCCAACAACGTGATCGGCCTCAACCCCAAGCTGTTTCCCAAAAACCTGTGGAGCGATCTGGGCGAAGGCGAACCGGTGCGGGTGGTCGATGCCGATACCGAAGAGCATGAGGCCGAGCGCAGCGTGGCACGCATCCAGAGCCTGCGCATCAACGGCCTGCCGTTTGCCGGGCCGCAGTTCAAGGAGTTCCGCGACTTTGCCATTTTGTACCGCGCCAACCACCAGGCCAAGACCTTTGAAAAAGCCTTGCGCAAGGCGCAAATTCCCTACAAGGTATCGGGCGGCACCAGCTTTTTTGACCGGGCCGAGATCAAGGACCTGTGCGCCTGGTTCAGGCTGTGGATCAACCCCAACGACGACCCGGCGTTTTTGCGCGCCGTCACCAGCCCAAAACGCGGCATTGGCCACCAGACGCTGGGGGCCTTGGGCGCGTTGGCCGGCAAATACAAAGTCAGCCTGTTCGAGGCACTGTTTTCAGGCAGCCTGGCCAGCGTGATGTCGGGCAAGGCGCTGGGCAGCCTGCACGAGTTTGGCCGCGAGGTCAACGACCTCGAATTTCGCGCCCGCCAGACCCTCGGGGCCGAAGCGGCCAAAACCTTTTTGCTGCAATGGCTCAAGGACATCGCTTTTGAGAAATACCTGCTCGACTCGGAAGACAACGACAAGATAGCCGCTGCCCGCTGGAGCAATGTGCTGGACTTTTGCGACTGGATGGCCGGGCGCTGCGGCGGGCAGATTGCCGATGCCGCCGGTGTCAGCACAGCGGGCGAACTCAAGTCGCTGCTCGAAGTGGCGCAAACCGTCTCGCTGCTGTCAACCATCAGCGAGCGCGAAAAAGACCAGAACGTGGTGACGCTCTCGACCCTGCACGCCGCCAAGGGGCTGGAGTGGCCGCATGTGATGCTGGTCGGCGTGACCGAGGGCATGCTGCCGTTCAAGCTGCGCGAGCAGCCCGACGATGCCGCCACCGCTGGCCAGACATCAGGTGCACAGCGCGCAGCAGCGCAGGAGGCCGCCAGCGAGACATTGACCGTGCATCTGCAAGAAGAGCGCCGCCTGATGTATGTCGGCATCACCCGCGCCCAGCGCAGTCTGGCGGTGAGCTGGACGCGCAAGCGCAAAAAAGGCCGCGAGATGGTGGCCGCCCAGCCCAGCCGGTTTATTGCCGAGATGGCGCTGGACTCAAACACCGTGAAGGAAAACCCGCGTGACAAGCTCAGGGCGCTGCGCGCCGAATTTGCCCAAAAGGCGCTCGATGGCGAGGCAGCACGGGCGCTGCTGCGCTAAAAAAATCACCTGCCGGAAAATCATGCTGGGGTGATTCCTGCCGGATCAGGATGTCTGGGGTAAAGGCCAAACCTATTCAACTGGTAACACCAGCGACCGCTTGACCTCCTTGAGCGAGAAACTGGTGGAAATTTCGCGCACGCCGGGCAGGACGCGGATGCGGTTGCGCAAATAGTCGGCAAAACTTTCCAGGTCGCGTGCCACCACTTCAAGCTGGTAGTCGTAGCGGCCCGACAGGTTGTGGCATGACAGCACCTGCGGCAGTGCCACCACCTCGCGCTCAAACGCGTCAGCCGCCTCGGGCGTGTGGTTTTCCATTTGCAGTTGCACAAAACCGGTGACACCATAGCCCAGCCGCTGCCGGCTCAGGCGCGCGTGGTAACCCTCGATCAGGCCGGCCTCTTCGAGGTTTTTGACACGCCGCCAACACGGCGACTGCGACAGTGACACCCGCTCGGCCAGTTCACCCACGGTGGCCCGACCGTCGTTTTGCAACGCCACCAGCAATTGCCGGTCCACGGCATCGAGGCTGATGTCTTTTGAGGGCATGATTTGCTTTAATGGGGAAACTTAAAAGAATATTTTGCTTTATTTGCAGGAAATCAGATCGAATATAGCAAAAATAATCCTGCCAGACTGGTTCAAAATTTTGCGCAATGCCACGCCATTGAACCCAAAGGAAAAACACCATGAACCCAACACGCAACAGCGGTTTTAGCACCCGGGCAATTCACTTCGGCCATGACCCGGCGCAACACCAGGGCGCGCTGGTGCCGCCGATCTACAGTTCTGCCACCTATGCCTTTCCCGATGCCGCCTATGGCGGGCGCTGCTTTGCCGGCACCGAGCCGGGTTATTTTTATAGCCGGGTGGGCAACCCGACGCTGGCCTTGCTGGAAGGCCGGCTGGCCAATCTGGAAGGTGGCGCCGGCGCGGTGGTGTTTGGCTCGGGCATGGGGGCCATCTCCGCCACGCTGTGGTCGATGCTGAAGCAGGGCGACGAGGTGCTGGCCGACCTGACTCTGTACGGCTGCACCTTCTCGCTTTTGAACCACGGCCTGACACGCTTTGGCATTACGGTGCGCCATCTGGACATGACCGATCCGCACCAAGTCGCCCTGGCGATTGGCTCCAACACCCGGCTGGTCTATTGTGAGTCGCCCGCCAACCCCAATATGCGGCTGATCGATATTGCCGCCGTCTCCGCCATCGCCCATCAGCGCGGCGTAGCGGTGGTAGTGGACAACACCTATTGCACGCCCTACCTGCAGCAGCCATTGCTGTTGGGCGCCGATGTCAGCCTGCACTCAATGACCAAATACCTTGGCGGTCACGGCGATTTAATGGCCGGTGCGGCGATTTTTGCCGATGCCGAACTGGCCCAACAGGTTCGGTTGACTGGCCTGAAAGACATGACCGGCGCGGTGCTGTCGGCGTTTGATGCCCACCTGGTGATGCGCGGCCTCAAAACGCTGGCGCTGCGGATGGACCGGCACTGCAATAGCGCCCAGCAAGTGGCCGAACTGCTGCTGCAGCACCCGGCCACCGACTTGGTTTATTTCCCCGGTCTGCCCACATTTGCGCAATACGCATTGGCCAGGCGGCAAATGCGCCAGTTTGGCGGCATGGTGGCGTTTGAACTCAAAGGCGGCATGGCGGCGGGCATCCGCTTCATGGATGCGCTGCAACTGGTGACCCGCGCCGTCAGTCTGGGCGATGCTGAAACGCTGGCGCAGCACCCGGCCAGCATGACCCATGCCACCTACACCGCCGAGCAGCGCGCGGTGCATGGCATCAGCGAAGGCCTGGTGCGCTTGTCGGTTGGACTGGAAGACCCGCAAGACATTCTGGCTGACATCAGGCAGGCGCTGGATCAGGCCATGAAGTGATGGTTTGCTACAAATAACAGAGCTGCCTGCGCAGGCTGCATCAGGGTTTGCCGGGCAGGTGCCGGCGATCAACCGCCTTTGTGGCAGCGTTTTCCGGGGTTTTTCTTGTTGTTGGTGGCCACGCCACGCTCAAGGCTGCGCTTTTGGCCGTGCGGTGCAGTAAAGCAAACGCCTTTGGGGGCGACCGGGCGGGGAGAAGCTTGGCGATCAGCTTCGGTACGGAATTCTTTGGCCATGAGAAGGCTCCTGCAAGTTGGATAAAGGGGCACATTATCCACTTGGTTTGCCCGGCGTTTCAAACCGCAGTCATGCCGCAACCTGTGCGTCATGCCTGATGCGCGCTTAGCCCAGCGCGTCGTTGACCTGTTCGTTGAATTCGGCCAGGCTGACAGCGGCGTTGACCTCGCGCGGCATGGCATCGCGCACCGAGAACACACCCAGAATCTTGTGGCTGTCTGCATTGACGACCGGCAAGTGGCGAAAACCGCGCTCGATCATGATCAGCACCGCATCGGCCACCTTGGTTTCCGGAAATATGCAGTGCGGGCCACGTGTCATCACCTCGGTTACATGGGTCAGATTGGGGTCTAGCCCCTTGGCCAGCACGCGGGTGATCATGTCACGCTCGGTGACAATGCCCAGCATGGTCTGGGTTGCATCGATCACTAGCACGCTGCTGCTGCTGTTGCGCATCATCACGCAGGCTGCGGTATAGACGGTGGCGGTTGGCAACACGCTGATGACATGGCGCTGCGACATCGATTGAAAAACGGTACGTTCAGTCATGAAATGCTCTCCTTTTGCAGCGTAAATGGTCGGAATGAATAAAAAAGGGTCTGGCTAGCGCAATCCGGCGTTGATTTTTTCAAGTGCTCGGGCGCCCGGGTTGAGTTGTGCCGCATTCAGCGTATTGAGCGGCACCGCCACTGTGTTGAGCGCGGTGTGCAAGTCGGTCGCCAGCGGATCAATGTAAAGCAGGCCGGTGACGATCTCGCCCAGGGCAGCGTGCGACTGCATGTAGCCCATGGCGGCGTAACGGTCGGTCGGGTCGTAGTCGGTGTGCAGTTTGCGCAGGCGCAGCAGGCTGCCGTCGTGTTGCTCGACTTCGACCAGCGCGCCGGGTGCGTAATTGGCGGTGATTTCGCTGCCCGGCGTGATGAAGTCAATCCGGCTCACGGCTTCGTTGTGCTGGCGCACATAGTCGTAGCTCTTGGTGCTGCCACCGTGGTTGTTGAAGGTGACGCAAGGGCTGATCACGTCAATAAAGGCGGCACCGCCATGCGCCATGGCACCCTTGATCAGCGGCACCAGTTGCGCCTTGTCGCCCGAAAAGCTGCGCGCCACGTAAGTAGCACCGAGTTGCAGCGCAATACCCACCAGATCGACCGAGCTTTCGCTGTTGATGACCCCTTTTTTGCTCTTGGAGCCGCGATCTGCCGTGGCCGAAAACTGGCCCTTGGTCAAGCCATAAACGCCATTGTTTTCAACGATGTAAGCCATGCGCACACCCCGGCGCATGGCGTTGGCAAACTGGCCCAGACCAATCGAGGCCGAGTCGCCGTCACCCGAGACGCCCAGGTACAGCAGTTGCCGGTTGGCCATGTTGGCGCCGGTCAGCACGCTGGGCATGCGCCCATGCACCGTGTTAAAGCCGTGCGAAGCGCCCAAAAAATAGTCCGGCGTTTTGGAGCTGCAGCCAATGCCCGATAACTTGGCAACGCGGTGTGGCTCAATGTCAAGCTCCCAGCAGGCCTGAATGATGGCAGCCGAGATCGAATCGTGGCCGCAGCCGGCACACAGGGTCGAAATCCGCCCTTCGTAGTCGCGCCGGGTGTAGCCGACCCTGTTGGTGTGCAAACTGGGATGGTGCAGCCGGGGTTTGGCAATAAAGGTCATGCGAGCTCCTTTTGCACATTCTCGTGAATGGTGTGGATGATGAAACGGGCGGTAATCGGCGTGCCATCGTAGTGCAGCACGCGAACCAGTTTGGCCGGGTTGACCTCCAGCTCGTTGATGAGCATGGCGCGCATCTGGCCGTCGCGGTTTTGCTCGGCGACAAACACCTTGTCGTGGGCGGCAATGAATTCGGACACCGAATCAGGGAACGGAAACGCGCACAGCCGCATGGCATCCACCGGCACGCCATTGCGGTCGAGCACATCCAGTGCCTCGCGCATCGCCGGGGTGGTGGAGCCGTAATAAATCACCCCGAGCCGGGTAGGTTCCAGCGCCTGGCGGAAAATCGGCTGCGGCACCAGCGTGGCAGCCACGATGAACTTGCGCAACAGCCGCTCCATGTTGTAGATGTAGTCCGGCCCGGCTTCGGAATACATGGCCTGCGGGTTGCGGGTGGTGCCCCGGGTAAAAAAAGCGCCCTTGCTGGGGTGTGTGCCGGGCAGGGTGCGCCACGGAATGCCATCGCCATCGACATCGCGGTAGCGGCCAAAAGGCTTACCGGCTTCGAGTTCCTCGGCGGTCATCACCTTGCCACGGTCGTATTGCCTTGCATCGTCCCAGACAAACGGTTTGCACAGCCGCTGGTTCATGCCGATGTCGAGGTCGGTCATGACAAAAATCGGCGTTTGCAGCCGTTCGGCCAGGTCCAGCGCAGCGGCACAATGGGTAAAACACTCGTGCGGGTCTTGCGGGAACAACAGCACATGCTTGGTATCGCCGTGCGAGGCATAGGCACATGACAACAAATCGGACTGCTGGGTGCGGGTTGGCATGCCGGTCGATGGCCCACCACGCTGCACATTGACGATGGTCACCGGAATCTCGGCAAAATAGGCCAGACCAATGAACTCGGTCATCAGCGACACGCCGGGGCCGGAGGTGGCGGTGAAAGAGCGGGCACCATTCCAGCCGGCACCAATCGCCATGCCGATTGAGGCCAGTTCGTCTTCGGCTTGCACAATGGCAAACTTGTTTTGGCCGGTGGCCGGGTCAACCCGGAATTTCTCGCAGTATTTTTGAAACGCCTCGGGAATCGAAGTCGATGGCGTGATCGGGTACCAGGCCGCCACGGTGGCGCCGCCATACACAAGCCCCAACCCGGCCGCACTGTTGCCGTCGGTAAATATCTGGTCGCCCACATTGTCGGCGCGCTGCACCCGAATGCCCAGCGGAGCCTGCATGTGTTGACTGACAAAGTCGCGCCCCAAGTGCAGCGCCTTGAGGTTGGACTCCAGCAGGCGCTCTTTGCCTTTGTACTGCTCGGCAAACAGCGTCTCGAACACGGCCGCTTCGACGTCGAGCAACACCGACAGCGCGCCGACATAAATGATGTTCTTGAACAACTGGCGCTGGCGCGGGTCGGTGTAGGCGGCGTTGGCAATCTCGGTCAGCGGCACACCCATGTTATGGACATCGTCGCGAAACTTGTCGGCTGCCATGGGCCGGGTGCTGTCATAAAACAGATAGCCACCCGATTCGATCTCCGCGATATCGGCATCCCAGGTCTGCGGATTCATGGCGACCATCATGTCCACCCCGCCGCGCCGGCCGTGGTAGCCTTTTTCGCAAACCCGGGCTTCATACCAGGTCGGCATGCCCTGAATGTTGCTTGGGAAGATGTTGCGCGGACTCACCGGCACGCCCATGCGCATCACCGCCTTGGCAAACAGTTCATTGGCCGAGGCCGAACCCGAGCCGTTGATGTTGGCAAACTTGATGACGAAATCGTTGATGGCTTCAATGCGCTTCATGCGGCCTCCGGGTGGGCGAAAAGGGCGGGGGCAGGGGCTGGCTTGGCATCGCGGCTGCGCGGGCCGGCCGGCGTGGTGTTGAGTAGGAACTTTTGCATGTCCCAGGCACCGGTCGGGCAGCGCTCGGCACACAGGCCGCAATGCAGGCAGACATCTTCGTCCTTGACCATGATGCGGCCGGTCTTGAGTTCGGCTGACACATACAGGTCTTGTGTCTTGTTGTTGGCCGGGGCTTTCAGGCGGCTGCGCAAATCGGCCTCGTCGCCGTTGGCAGTAAAGGTGATGCAGTCCATCGGGCAAATATCGACACAGGCATCACACTCGATGCAGGTGCCCCGGTTAAACACGGTTTGCACATCGCAGTTCAGGCAGCGGCTGGCTTCCTTGAAGGCCGTCGCTGCGTCAAAACCCAACTCCACTTCAATCTTGATGCTGGCCAGCGCGGTTTCTGCCTTGGCCCAAGGCACGGCAAAACGCATGTCGTTGGAGACATCATTGCGGTAGCTCCACTCGTGAATGCCCATTTTTTGCGACATCAAATTGGTCATCGGTGCCGGGCGGCGTGCCACATTTTCGCCATGCAGCAGCCGGTCAATCGACACCGCCGCTTCATGGCCGTGAGCCACGGCGGTGATGATGTTTTTTGGGCCGTAAGCGGCATCACCGCCAAAAAACACCCTGGGCACGGTTGACTGGAAGGTGCCTTCACCCAGCACCGGCAAGCCCCATTTGTCAAAGGCGATGCCGCAGTCATTCTCAATCCACGGAAAAGCATTTTCCTGGCCGATGGCCACCAGTACCGTGTCACATGCCACCAGTACATCGGGTTCGCCGGTGGGGATCAGGCTGCGTCGGCCCTTGGCATCGTATTCGGCCCGGACCATCTCGAAAGTCATGCCGGTCAGTTTGCCATCCACATGCTCAACCGTCTTGGGCACATGGAAGTTGAGAATCGGAATGCCCTCGTGCTGCGCGTCTTCTTTTTCCCAGGGCGAGGCCTTCATTTCCTCAAAGCCGCTGCGCACAATCACTTTCACATCTTTGCCCCCGAGGCGCCGTGCCGAGCGGCAGCAGTCCATCGCGGTGTTGCCGCCGCCGAGCACGATGACACGTTCACCGACGCTGCTGATGTGGCCAAACGAGACCGAGGCCAGCCAGTCAATGCCAATGTGGATGTTGGCCGCCGCTTCGGTGCGGCCCGGCACCTCCAGGTCACGCCCGCGCGGCGCCCCGCAGCCAACAAACACTGCGTCATAGTTTTCTGCCAGCAATGCCTGCATCGACTCAATGCGTTCGCCGCTGCGGAACTTGACACCCATGTCCAGGATGTAGCCAGTTTCCTCGTCTATCACCGACTCGGGCAGGCGAAAGCGCGGGATTTGCGAGCGCATAAAACCACCCGCCCGGGCCTCGCCGTCAAACACCGTCACCTGGTAACCGAGCGGGGCCAGGTCGCGCGCCACCGTCAGCGATGCCGGCCCGGCTCCGACGCAAACAATGCGTTTGCCGTTGCAGGGTGAAATGGCCGGCATGCGCCCCTTCACATCATCCTTGAAGTCAGCCGCCGCGCGTTTAAGCCGGCAAATGGCCACCGGTTCGGGCTTGGCTCCGTTGTTTTCCTCCACCCGGCTGCGCCGACAGGCCGGCTCGCAGGGGCGGTCGCAGGTGCGGCCCAAAATGCCGGGGAATACGTTGGATACCCAGTTGATCATGTAGGCATCGCTGTAGCGACCCTGACCGATCAGCCGGATGTACTCGGGCACCGGGGTGTGGGCCGGGCAGGCCCATTGGCAGTCAACGACCTTGTGAAAATAGGCCGGGTTGGTGGTGTTGGTGGCGTGCAACATGGTCTCCTTGTCCTGCATGGCATTGCCGCAGGTCGCATCATGGTACGCCGTTAAATTGTGGATTTTTAATTGAATTTTTTCAAAATCTGCAAATTTGTTGATTTACATCAAATACATCGTTTGGCTTTAAAAGTGGCGCCATTCGATCATCACGGGCAATACGGTAGCATTGACCAAATGACCGCATCCACCCATCTTCAGGAGTCACCCATGAACCCCATCCCTGCCACTGACCGATTCCAGGCGTTAGACGCCTGCCACCAGCAAATTCACCTGCACCTGGAGCAGTTGGCTGATGTGCTGGTGCAAATTGAGGCACAGGCGGATGAATCGCAGTACCGTCAGCAAGCCGAAGTGATTGAAGCATTTTTTTCTGGCAGTTCGCGCCAGCACCATGCCGAAGAAGAAAAAAATGTCTTTCCGGCCCTGCTGGCCAGCGACAACGCCGAACTGGTGCACGCCGTGCGCACGCTCAAGCAAGACCATGGCTGGATCGAACAAAACTGGCTTGAACTGGCCCCCATGCTGCGCGCCATCGCGCAGGGCGAAGACTGGGTCGATATGGCTGAACTCAAGCACACCGTCGAGGTCTTCCTGTCGCTCTGCCACGACCACATCGTGCTCGAAGAAACGCTGATTTATCCCGAGTCCAAAAGGCAATTTTCAGTCGAACTTGCCGCCCGCGTCAAGCGCCTGAATGAGCAGCCCAATTAACCCATGCACAGATCGGGTGTTAAAAACCCGCTCAGTGCCGCCAGCATTTGCTCCGGTGTCTCGTTTATCTGCTGGTGGCCGCCGGGCAGCATCACAAGCTGCGCATCCAGCGCCTTATTGCTGAAAATAGTAGCCAAATAGGGCGATAGCCCATGTGACCCCGGCTGGTTCAGGCTGCCCTCTGGCACACCAGCCCATGAATGGACTGGCACCCTGCCCGCCACGGGTAGTGACCTGCCGTCGGCAGCCCGCGCCCAACCCGCCCCAGCCGTCAACTGCAGCACCTCAAATCCGCCTGAATTGCGCGTCAAGAAAACCTGGCGCAAGCCTGCACAATCATTGATGTTTAGCTGCGATAACTATCAAATGTATAGCTACTAGCGCTTTACTGGCATGGGCTGGAGCCACTTCTTGCCATCAAAGCCAGATTCCGGCAACAACCACCGCAGTCAAGCAGAAAAAGGCCAGATCACCGTCACGCCTACCGTTTGATCACTGTGAATTTCTCGCCATTTCAGTTCGTCTAAACAAGAGTTTTTAAGCGAATTTTCCTGCTTCACTTGACATGTCAGGGTCGGCATGATCAAAGCAACTCAACAACGAGGTATCGGACTTCCAATGTTCTACATGATTTCATGGTTTTTGGTTTTGGCACTTCTCGCCACCTGGTCCATCTGCATTTGGGTGCGCTTTCTGGCTGCCGCCTGATTTGATGCTGGCGGTCAAGGCAAGTGCCGCGACCGTTCTGCCATGGGTCGAATCTGCGCTGTCCGCACCGCCCTCTGCGCTGCCTTGGCTTGGCCCACTGGCTTGGACTGTGTGGGGAGCCGGGTGTCTGATTCTTGGGCTTGGCGGAGTGCTGCTGCACATCCTGATCGCCATGATGCATACAACAGCGCGCAGATGAAGCGCAGCCATCCCGACTGGACGGATCGATTTCGCAAGTCGCTGCCCAGTCGCAGCGCTTTGGCCGCGCACCCGTGGCTTCAGCCGCTCGCCAGCCGACTGCTTGACCCGCAGCTTTGGCGGCTACAACATGAGGCGGTGGCACGCGGCGTGGCGGTGGGCACCTTTTGGACCTTTGTCATACCGGTTGCACAAATTGTGGTGGCGACAGCCCATTGCACCTGGTGGCGCGCCAACATACCGGCAGCGGCGGCCATGACCATGGTGATCAATCCGCTGACGATCGGTTTCTGGCTCTGGCTGGCTTATCAAACGGGTGCGCTGGTGTTGGGCGAACCTTTGGCCACAGGCGCACCACCCGGTGATGGCACGCTGTCATGGCTGGCCAACCGCGTTGGGCATGGGCATGTTTGCGGTGGGCGGCGCGACCGTCGGCTACCTGGGCGTCAAACTGATCTGGCGCTTGCGCATCTGGATCAAAAGACGCCTGCGCCGGTGATCCCTTGCCAGTTTGTCATCCATGCGGCAGCGGGCAGCGGTGGCGCAGGCGCCATGGGCGAAATCATTGAAACCGCGCGGCGTGCTTCCGGACCAAGCGGGCGGTACCAAGTCACCAGCTTGATGCTTCAAAAAGTGTCCCAGTCGCCGTTGTCATTGACGGCGGCGGCTTTGGCCGATGCGCTGGGCGCAGCACCCCGCGCGGCTGGCTTGAGTTCTTTTTTCAACTCTCTTTTGAGCTGCACAATGAGCCGCCCGACTTCATTGGATGCGCGCGAAAAGGGCGTGCCGCTGTCCATCATTTGCGCGACTTGGGCATCGCCCTGGTTCACCGCACGCGCCACTTTGCCAGCTTCGGCGTGAAAGTTTTTATGCCCGGC
Source organism: uncultured beta proteobacterium (assembly GCA_903873485.1). GTDB lineage: Bacteria > Pseudomonadota > Gammaproteobacteria > Burkholderiales > Burkholderiaceae_C > Rhodoferax. The sequence continues at coordinate 12,833 of CAIQOO010000062.1, forward strand.
AATCAGGTCAACAAAGGTCGGCTTGCCGCCGTATCTGGAACCACCCGCACCATGCAGCCACTTGCCGATCTCGCAGCAGTCATCCCGACGGATGGTCTCGGCATCAAGCTGTTCGTGTCTGGCTGCGGCATTGCGCAATTTGTTGCGCCAATCTGCATGCGCCCGAATGGCAGTGTCGAGGTTGATGCCGATGCCATCAGCCGCTCTGCCTACCGGTTTTGGCGCTGCCAGCGCGAGCCGCCGGGCCGGCTGCCAGGGCAGCGTTGTGGCACGCTCTGTGTCCGCCGCAAACGCTTGCGTTGTCATTGAGTGTGCAGCGCCGTGATCATCGAGCTTGAATACCGCCACCACCTGCACCAGCTCTTGCGCCTGCGACTTGAGGCTGCCAGCGGCTGCGGCCATTTGTTCGACCAGCGCGGCGTTTTGCTGGGTCACCTGGTCCATCTGGCTGACGGCTTCGCCGACCTGCGACACGCCCTGACTTTGTTCGCTGCTGGCGGCACTGATCTCGCCCATCAGATCGGTGACGCGGCGGATGCTGCGAACCACCTCGATCATGGTGCTGCCGGCCTGGTCCACCAGGGCGCTGCCCTGTTCGACTCGCGCCACGCTGGCGTTGATGAGTGACTTGATCTCTTTGGCAGCGTCAGCCGAGCGCCCGGCCAGCGCCCGCACTTCGCTGGCGACCACGGCAAAGCCGCGGCCCTGCTCGCCGGCGCGGGCGGCTTCCACGGCGGCGTTGAGCGCCAGGATATTGGTCTGAAAGGCAATGCCATCGATCACTTGAATGATGTCGGCGATCTGGTGCGAGGCCGCATTGATGCCTTTCATGGTGTCCACCACTTGCGCTACCACTTCGCCGCCCTGCACGGCAATGGTCGAGGCGCTGGCGGCAAGCACGTTGGCCTGGCGTGCGCTGTCGGCGTTTTGCGTCACGGTGGCGTTGAGTTGCTCCATCGAGGCGGCCGTTTGCTCAAGTGCGCTGGCCTGGCTTTCGGTGCGGCTTGACAGATCGTTGTTGCCCTGGGCTATTTCGGCGCTGGCGCTCGATACCCCTTCGGAGCCGTGGCGCACCTGGGCGACCACCGTGGCCAGGCTGGCTTGCATGCTGGCCATGGCACGCAACAGCGCCGCGATTTCATCATCGCCTTCGGCCTTGATGTTGACGGTCAAGTCACCTGCCGCCATGGCGTCGGTGACGCTGACGGCGGTCTTGATGCCGCGCACGATGGCGCGCGAGATGACAAAGCCAATCAAGCCGACGATCAGCGCCACACCCAGCACCTGCCAGCCCTGCTGCCAGGCGCGGGCAATGAATTGATCGTGCAAATCATCGACATACAGGCCCGAGCCAATGACCCAGGCCCATGGGGCAAAGCCCAAGACGTAAGAAATCTTGCCAACCGGCAAATCCTTGCCGGGTTTCGGCCAGAAATAGGACATGAAACCCGAGCCGTGCTGGCGGACCACCTTGACGCCTTCATCGAGTATCAGAAAGCCGTTGGGGTCGCGGATGGCGTCGCCGCCTTTGCCGATCAGGTCGGCTTTCGGGTGCATCAGCATGATGCCCTGCATGTCGTTGATCCAGAAGTATTCTTTTTTGTCGTAGCGCATCTGCACAAGCGCCGCCTTGGCCATCTCTTGCGCCTGCTCCTTCGACACCTTGCCCGAGGTCTCAAGCTGATGCGCCCAAATCAGTACGCCCGAGGCCGCCTCGACCTGCTGCTGCACCCGTTGCTGGCGATCTTTCAGGCTTTGCTGGTATTGGTCGCGCGCCGAAAAGCTGGTGACCAGGATCAGCCCCAAAATGCTCGCCAGCGTGAGGATGCCGAGCTTGGCGCGGATGGAGAGATGCGCCAGCAGCCTGGCCGTGGCAGTGAAGTTCATGCAAAAGTCCTTTTAGTCAGTCTGAAATTGCCAAGCTGGCATTTTGCGCCAATGCGCAGCGGGTGCTGCCGGTCATTTTCCGAGTCAACCGGTGATTCAGTTGCGCCAATAACGCGACCTGCACAATGGCGGTGTTTCACGTCAAGGTGTAAGGTTTTGAGGGTTTGAGGGTTTGCTGCGACTCAACAGCAAACTCAACCACGAATGGAGTTCTCCTGCATGAAGTTTTCATTATTGACAGCTATCGCACTGACCCTGGGTGCGGCCACCGGGGCCAGCGCCGACTGGTCCCGGATTCAAAACGAAGCCAAAGGTCAGACGGTCTATTTCAATGCCTGGGGCGGCAGCGAAACCATCAACGCCTATGTTGCCTGGGCAGCCAAAGAGGTCAAAACCCGCTTTGGCGTTGAGGTGCGGCATGTCAAGATCACCGATGCCGCCGAGGTGGTCAAGCGGGTGCAGACCGAGGTGGCCGCTGGCCGCAGCAGCGATGGCTCGGTTGACCTGATGTGGGTCAATGGCGAAAACTTCCGCAATCTCAAGAACGGCGGACTGCTGTTTGGCCCGTGGGCGCACAGCCTGCCCAACTGGGGGCTGGTGGATTTGAACAAGCCGGTGCGCACGGATTTTTCGGTTCCTACCGAGGGCTACGAGTCGCCTTGGGGCACGGCGCAACTCACTTTTATTGCCGACAGCGCCAAAACCCCCACGCCACCACGCTCGGCGACCGACTTGCTGGCCTTTGCCAAAGCCAATCCGGGGCGTGTCAGCTATCCCAAACCCCCTGATTTTCATGGCACCACCTTTGTCAAGCAACTGTTGCTGGAGCTGACATCCAAGCCAGCGCTGTTGCAGCAAGTCGTCAGCCCGGCGGTGTTCACGGCGGCAACCCAGCCGCTATGGGCCTATCTGGACCAGTTGCACCTCAGCCTGTGGCGCAACGGCAAAACCTTTGCCGCCAGCGCCGCCGAGATGCACCGCATGCTCGGCGACGGCGAACTAAAAGTGTCGATGACGTTTAACCCCAATGAGGCGGCCAACCTGATCGCCAGCCGGCAACTGCCCGCCACAGCCTACAGTTTTGGCTTCACCGGCGGCACCATCGGCAACGTGCATTTTGTCGCCATACCGGTCAATGCCCGCGCCAAAGCGGGTGCCCAGGTGTTTGCCAACTTCCTGCTCTCGGTCGAGGCGCAGACACGCAAGGCCGACATCACGGTGTGGGGCGATGGCACGGTTTTGGACATTGCCAGGCTGCCGGTCGCCGCGCAAAGCCTGATCCGCAAAACGGCGCCGGGTGCCCTGGCCGAGGCAGTGCCCACCCTGCCTGAGCCGCACGCCAGTTGGGTGGAGGCACTGGAGGCCGAGTGGCTCAAGCGCTACGGCTCGCGCTAAAGCGTTCTTTGCCCTGGCAAAGGCTGGCGGCGTTGCCGGTTTTCCTGATCTTTGGCCCCCTGCTGCCAGGACTTTACTGGGCGCTGATACCGGCCTTCGACGCCACGGTTTGGCAGGCCCTGTGGCTCGATGCCGAATGGCCGCAGGCCTTGCGTGCCACCCTGATCTCCAGTGTGCTGAGTACGTTGCTGGCCTGCGCCATCGCCACACTGCTGGCTACGCTGCACTACCCTGGTCGCGTGTGGACGCTGCTGCAGCGCCGCTTGCCGCTGCTGCTGGCGCTGCCGCACGCGGCGTTTGCTGTCGGATTCTTCTTTTTGATAGCACCTTCCGGTTGGCTGGCAAGGGCTGTCGCCCATTTTGTTCAATGGACCAGCCCGCCGGACTGGGTCACGGTGCAAGACCCCTGCGCCTTGAGTCTGGCGCTGGCGCTGGCGATCAAGGAAAGCTGGTTTTTGCTGTGGATGCTGGCTGCTGTGCTGGGTGAGCAGACGGTTTCCCGCCAGATGGTGGTGGGCCGCTCGCTGGGTTACAGCCGCACGCAGATCTGGCGGCTGATTGTGTGGCCGCAGTTGCTGCCACGCCTGACCTGGCCGGTGATGGCTGTTTTTGCTTACGGCTTGTCGGTGGTGGACATGGCAATTATTCTGGGGCCGGGCACCCCGCCGACCCTGGCGGTGCTGGTCTGGCGCTGGCTAGCCGACCCGGATACCGCGCTGCAGGCACGCTCAAGCGCGGCGTCCCTGGTTTTGCTGGTCATCTTGCTGGCCGGTGTTTTGACGGTGCGCGGCCTCTGGTGGTTGTGGCTGCGGCAACGGACTTACCCCGGCGGGCTGCGCAGGCCTTCCGCAAACTGGCGCTGGTTCAAGCTGCACACGCTGTTGATTCTGACGGGTTATGCGGTGGTGCTCATGCTGCTGCTGTGGTCGGTGGCACAGGCCTGGTTTTTCCCGGCGCTGCTGCCCGATGCGGTGTCACTGGCGAGCTGGCAACAGGCCGACTGGGCACCGTTCTGGACCACGCTGTGGCTGGCCGCAGCGGCCAGCGGGCTGTGTTTGCCCGCCGTGCTGGTCTGGCTGGAGTGGGGGCCGCAGCGCCTGAACGCGCTGCTGTACCTGCCGCTGATCGTGCCCGCCTTGCCATTAGTGGCCGGGCAGTACGCCAGCTTGCTGCATCTGCACCTGGACGGCACCGCAGCGGCCCTGGTCTGGAGCCACCTGCTGTGGGTGCTGCCGTACATGGTGCTGACCCTCATCGGGCCGTACCGGGCCTTTGATTCGCGTCTGATGACCAGCGCGCGTGCCCTGGGCTGCTCGCCCTGGCGCGCCTGCCTGGTCGTCAAGTGGCCGGCTTTGCTGCGCCCGATGCTGGCCACGCTGGCGGTCGGGTTTGCAGTGAGCGTGGCGCAATACCTGCCGACCCTGTTTGCCGGTGGCGGTCGCTTTGCCACCGTCACCACCGAGGCCGTGGCCTTGAGCGCCGGCGGCAACCGGCGCGTGCTGGCGCTGCAGGCCTTGCTGCAAGTCGCCTTGCCGATGGCGGCTTTCGGGCTGGCGGCAGTTGCCGCTTATTGGCTTGGGCAGCATCGAAAGGGGCTGCGCTGACATGCTGAACATCAATAACCTGACGATTTCATGCGCCCAGAAGTCGCTCTTTTCAGCCTTGTCGCTGGCGGTCGATCCGGGCGAAGTCGTGACCCTCAGCGGGGTGTCTGGCTCGGGCAAATCGACACTGCTGAACTGGATGATTGGCGATCTGGACCCGGCCTTTGCGGCCAGCGGCGAGTTGTGGCTGAACGATGTCCAATGCGACAGCTTAGCCGTCGAGTCGCGCCACATTGGCATTTTGTTTCAGGATGATTTGCTGTTTCCCCATTTCAGCGTGGGGCAAAACCTGGCATTTGCCCTGCCGGCCAGGCTCAAGGGTGCCAGGGCGCGCCGCCAGTGCGTGGAACAAACGCTGTCTGGCATCGGCCTGGCCGGTTTTCATGACCGTGACCCGGCCACCCTGTCGGGCGGACAGCGGGCACGCGTCAGCCTGATGCGCACGCTGCTTTCCCGGCCACAGGCGCTGCTGCTCGATGAACCGTTTTCCAGGCTGGATGCGGTGTTGCGCAGCCAGTTTCGCGCCTTTGTGTTCGAGCAAATTGCGCTTCTACGCATTCCTGCGTTGCTGGTGACCCATGATTCGGCCGATGTGCCGCCGGGGGGCCGGGTCATCAACCTCAGTGACTTCAGCGATGGGCAGCACGGCCATGCTTGACCGTGCCTTGAACCATGCGTTGCAGCGCCCGCTCAAGCGCCTGGCATCTGGCCTGATTGCGCTGGGCCTGCGCGCCGATCAAGTGACGTGGGCCGGGTTTGCGATGGGACTTGCGGCCATTCCGCTGATTGCCCTGGGCCAGCCCCAGTGGGCGATTCTCGGCATCGCGCTAAACCGGCTGGCCGATGGGCTGGACGGCACCATGGCCCGTCTGACCCGGCCAACCGACCTGGGCGCCTTTCTGGATATTTCACTCGATTTCCTCTTTTATGCATCCATTCCGCTGGCCTTTGTGCTGGCCGATCCGGTGCGCAACGGCCTGGCCGGGGCGGTGCTGATTTACAGCTTTATCGGCACTGGCTGTACTTTTTTGGCGTTTGCCGTGCTGGCCACCAAACGCGGCGCCACCAGCACCGCTTATCCGGGCAAAGGCTTTTATTACCTGGGAGGCTTGACCGAGAGCACCGAGACCGTGGCGGTTTTTGTGCTGATGTGCCTGGTGCCGCAATGGTTTGGTGTGTTGGCCTATAGCTTTGCCGGCCTGTGCGCACTCACCACTGTCATGCGGATTGCTGCCGGGATGGCAGTTTTCAAACCGGACTGATCTACGCTGGCCGTGCTGATGGGCCTGGTGGATGCGGTCGCTACAGCAACCCTGCTGTGCCTGCTGGCGCTGCTCAAGCTGAACCCAGGTTTGCGCAGGTTTCCGGCAATTGACCGGCAATGGGTTTGGCGCGCGGCCTGTGCAACCCGCTTCAGCAAACGTTCTTCTTTGGTTTTCGTCTTTTGTCGTCGGGCGCGTTATGGCTCGCTGCACCGTGCACCCGATGCGGTCGGGCACAACAACCGAGTAGATGAACTGCGAGCAGAAACCACGCGCGAAGCCGTGCTGATTGGCTTTGCAGAATCGCCAGAAAACCGGGCAGTACTGATTGGCTGATTCAGGGTGGCGTTGAGTGCATTGTTTGAGACTTGCTGCTGCCCAAACACCCTATCATTGCGCCATGGAAAAACAGTTCAACACCGCTGGCCCCAACCAGCCCGACATCCACTACACCCTGACACCCAGCGATCGCATCAACTGGCCCGAGTTGTCTGGCCTGATCGATGCACGAAAGTACTTCATCCTGCACGCACCACGCCAGACTGGCAAGACCAGCTTGCTGTTGCACCTGATGCACACCATCAATGCCGAGGGCAAGTACCGGGCGCTGTATACCAATGTTGAAGCCGCGCAGGCGATGCGCAATGATGTTTTGGCGACCGGTGCCAGCATGGTTCAGGCCCTCGCTGGTGCAGCGCGGCTGTATTGGAAAGACTTCCCCGCAGCAGAGCAAATAGCCTTGGCCATTTTGCAACGGGCACCCAACGCCGAGGCGGTGCGCCAAACCTTGCAAACCTGGTCTGAGCAAAGCGACAAGGCGCTGCTTGTCTTTCTGGACGAAGTCGATTCATTGATTGGTGACAGCCTGATCTCGCTGCTGCGCCAAATCCGCGCCGGCTACGCCCAGCGCCCCGAGGCTTTTCCGATCAGCATGGTGCTGTGTGGCGTGCGCGATGTGCGGGACTACCGCATTCACCGCTCTGACGGCGAAATCATCACGGGGGGAAGCGCCTTCAACATCAAAAGCGAATCGATCCGGCTGGGCGACTTTACCCAGGGCGATGTCACCGCCCTGCTGCAACAGCACACGACAGCCACCGGCCAGGCGTTTGAGCCAGCAGCACTGGAAGAAATCTGGCTCGACACCCAAGGCCAGCCCTGGCTGGTCAATGCGCTGGCCTACCAGGCCTGCTTTAGAGACACCGCCCTGCGCGACCGCAGCCTGACGGTCACGGTCGAACATATCCGCCAGGCCAGGGAAGCGCTGATTTTGCGCCGCGACACGCATCTGGATCAATTGAGCGACAAGCTCAAGGAAGACCGGGTGCGCCGGGTGATTGAGCCGCTGCTGGAAAGTGCGGGCGATGTCTCGGGCCTGCACCCCGATGACGTGCAATACGTCTATGACCTCGGGCTGATCAAGGTCAATCGCCCCGGCCAGATCAGCATAGCCAACCGCATTTACCAGGAAGTCATCCCGCGCGAGCTGACCTGGGGCCACCAGATGGGCATCAACCAGCAGCAAGCCTGGTATGTCACTGCCAGCGGCAGGCTCGACATCGACAAGCTGCTGGCCGCCTTCCAGCAATTCTTCCGGGAAAACTCCGAGAGCTGGCTCCAGCGCTATGCCTACCACGAGGCCGGCCCGCAACTGTTGCTGCAAGCCTTTTTGCAGCGCATCGTCAATGGCGGCGGTCGCATAGCGCGTGAATACGGCCTAGGCCGGGGCCGCACTGACCTGCTGTTGCAGTGGCCGCTGACACCCCAAGGCTTTACCGGCGCTATGCAGCAAGTGGTGCTCGAACTCAAAATCCAGCACAAGGGCAAAGCCGCCACGCTGGCGGCGGGCCTGGTGCAAACCGCCCGCTACGCCGACCAGTGCGCCGCCGACGAGGCGCACTTGCTGATCTTTGACCGTGACCCGGCAGTGGCGTGGGAAGACAAAATTTACCGCGAAGCGCACCGGGTTGGGCCAAGGGACATCAGCGTCTGGGGCATGTGACTGGCTACGGCGGCCCGATCAACAGCACCCTGCACCACAATTAATATTATTTTTATAGCTGCCAACGCTTACCAGTCAAGGGCTAGAGGCCTATTTTCCATATCTTTTCAGAGTCATTCCGGTCTGCTGCAAACCCTGACAAACCACGTCCAAAATCACCGTCGCCCACAGCCTGGCCGCCGATGCCGCCCCTGCCTTGGCCAAAAAAGTCTTGCAAGGCCTCGGCGGCATCCGGCCTGATGTGGCGTTGCTGTTTGCCACCATTGGCATGGTCCATGCAGGTTTCCGGTGCTGGCAACGACACTTATTTGCTCTCTGGCCCGATGCTGTCGACCGACAAAACCGTGACCCTCAACGACACCGTGGGCAGCACTTAGTGGTGAACATCCTCGGGGTGACCATGCCGACCGATTCGGCCATTGCTTCCGGCGGCGCGGTGGTGATTGCTGGCGGAATAACAGCCACCGTTCTGGCGGTGGGTAGCACGGCTCCGGTGAACCATCGATGGCATTGCAGTGCAGCCCAATGGCATCACCGCAGAAACTGTGATCAACTTTGGCACCAATGCCAATGGCGATGCCATTACCTTGACCCTGGTGGGCGTGACCGATCCGGCGCTGGTCAACATATCAGTGGTTTGAGAGGATTGCCAGTGATGCCCTGACTGCTTGCAGCAGATTTATGACAAATCGGCCTGTAGCCCTTATGGAACATGCGTAGTTAGCTACTATTTATAGAGCAAATAAAGACCTGTTCCAAAGGCGAGTTATCGGTGCTGGAGCACCAACCCATGTTCAAGATGCTGCTCAAGTGCCGCACCGGCTGCTGCATCATTGCCTGATCAGATCGGCCGTGGCCGGCGGCTTGAACTCAAAGGCAGCCGCATTCAGCACCAGGTTGGCCTGAAAGCCGCTGAACGTCAGCACCGACTTCTGGCCAAAACTGTCCAGGATTTCCAGCTTTTCCAGTGCCGCGCCGCGAAAACCGACACGCACGCTTTGCAATTGCAAGTCCCGGCCCTTAGGCGTGGCGACGGCCCATGCCAGACCGTCCTGGCTGGGCGCTTCGGTCAGCACAAAGTCGGCCTCCAGAGCTTGCAGGCTGGCCGCCGAGGCGATTAGCGCCGCCGGCGTCGAACCCAATGCGCTGGCCTGTTTGCGGGCGGTGACCTGGTTCAGGTCGAGGTCATACAGCCACAGCGTTTGACCGTCGGCGACGATGCTTTGCTCAAACGGTTTTTGATAGATGAACTTGAAACGGCTGGGCCGGGCAAACTCAAAACTGCCGCTCGAAGTCTTGCTGCGCGCCGCCTGGCCATCGCGGGCCGGAAAGGTCACCACCTGGGTAAAGGCGGCGCGACCGGTTTTTGTGCCGCTGATAAAAGACTCAAGGCTTTTCAGGCCTGCAGCCCATGCAGGTACTGCGCTGATAGCTATCAACAAAATAGCAATTTGTCTCATGAATGAGGATGCCTTGATCGGGGTTCTTGGTCTATTCTTCACGCTTTGGCACCAGGATGTCGCGCTGGCCGCTGTTGCTCATGGCGCTCACCAGGCCGGCGTTTTCCATGTCTTCGACCAGCCGGGCGGCGCGGTTGTAGCCGATTTTCAGATGCCGCTGCACCAGCGAAATGCTGGCCTTGCGGTTTTTCAGCACCACCTCGACCGCCTGGTCGTACATCGGGTCTTTTTCACCAGCGCCGCTGTCGCCACCAGCGGACGCACCCTCCTCGCCATCGGCGCTGCTGCCTTCCAGAATGCCTTCAATGTAGTTCGGCTCACCCTGGCTCTTGAGATAGGTCACCACGCGGTGAACTTCTTCGTCGCTGACAAACGCACCATGCACCCGAATCGGCAGCCCGGTGCCGCTGGGCATGTAGAGCATGTCGCCCATGCCCAGCAGCGCCTCGGCACCCATCTGGTCCAAAATGGTGCGGCTGTCGATCTTGCTCGACACCTGAAATGCAATGCGGGTTGGAATATTGGCCTTGATCAGGCCAGTGATCACATCGACGCTCGGGCGCTGGGTGGCCAAAATCAGGTGGATGCCGGCGGCGCGCGCCTTTTGCGCCAGCCGGGCAATCAGTTCCTCGATTTTCTTGCCCACCACCATCATCAAATCGGCCAGCTCGTCAATCACCACCACAATGTGCGGCAGCCGTGTCAACGGCTCGGGGTCGTCCGGTGTCAGGCTGAACGGGTTGCCAATCAGCTCGCCACGCGCTTTGGCCTCGTCCATGCGGGTGTTGAAGCCCGCCAGGTTGCGCACCCCCATCTTGCTCATCAGCTTGTAGCGGCGCTCCATCTCATTGACGCACCAGGTCAGGCCATTGGCTGCCTGGCGCATGTCGGTGACCACCGGGCACAGCAGGTGCGGAATGCCTTCATACACCGACATTTCAAGCATCTTGGGGTCGATCATCAGCAGCCGCACATCATGCGCTTCGGCCTTGTACAGCAGGCTCAGAATCATCGCGTTGATGCCGACCGACTTGCCCGAGCCGGTGGTGCCGGCCACCAGCACATGCGGCATTTTGGCCAGATCGGCGAGCACCGGGTTGCCAATAATGTCCTTGCCCAGCCCCATCGACAGCAGCGAGCGGGCATCGTGGTAGGCCTGGGAGCCCAGAATTTCGGACAGCTTGATGGTTTGCCGCTTGGCATTGGGCAACTCCAGCGCCATGGTGGTCTTGCCCGGAATGGTTTCCACCACCCGGATCGACACCAAACTTAACGAGCGTGCCAGGTCTTTGGCCAGACCGACAATTTGGGAGCCTTTGACGCCGGTGGCGGGTTCAATTTCATAGCGTGTGATGACCGGGCCGGGCTGCACCAGCACCACCGTGACATCGACGCCAAAGTCCTGGAGCTTTTTCTCGATCATGCGGCTGGTCATCTCCAGCGTCTCGGGTGCTACCGTTTCCTGGCGCAACAGCACGGCATCGAGCAAATCGACCTGCGGCAACTTGTTGTCGGCAATGCCCGAGAACAAGGGTCTGGGCCGCTCTTTGAGCGGTCGCAGGCTCTTGGTGGCCTCCACCGTGACCGGTGTCGGCGCCACCGTCGGCCTGGCAGGGTGTGCGGCGACTTCCTGACGGGCCGCGACTTCCTGCTGCCAGGCGACATCCTGATGCCCGGCGATGTCCTGACGCTCTGCCACGTCCAGGCGCTCTTCAGCCAGCACATCAGCCCGCGCCTGCGCCGCCTGCTGGCCAAGCACCAAGTCCTGCTGAATCTCGATTTTTTCGCGCCGTGTCTCGATCCGGGCAAACAGCCAAGCCCCCAGCCGCTCGGCGAGATGGCTCCAGGAAAAACGAAACACCCAGCCCGACCCCAGCACACCGGCCATGACCGCGAGCAAGCCAGAACCGGTAAAACCCGCATACTGCAAGCTCAATGGCCCCAGCAGGTAGCCCAGAATGCCGCCGCCATGGTTTGGCAAATGCGCCTCCAGACGGTAAAAGCGGGTCCACTCGAGTGTGGCGCTGGCACCCGTAAGCAGCACCAGCCCAAGCCAGAAAGCCAGCCAGCTCCGGCTGAAACCGCCCACTGCAGCAGGCGGGGATTGACTGCCAAAAACCCAGTAATCGCGTCCGCGCAGCCAGCGCGCCAGGGTCGAGAGCCAGACCCGCACCCCGGCTGCCAGGCACCACCAGACCGAAAATCCGAGCAAGAAATAACTGCCGTCGGCCAGCCAGGCACCGGCGCGCCCGGCCCGGTTCAGCAGCATGTCGCCGTTGCCCGAGGTTGACCAGGCGGCATCCTGCGGCGCGTAAGTCAGCAATGACAGGAACCAAAATCCGAGAAAAAGCAGACCCGTCAGCAGTGCCAGTTCATCGGCAAAGCGGCTCCAGCCAGAGCGTGCCGACGGCGGCGGCCTGCCAGAACGCGGGTTTTGCAGCGTGTTGAGAGAATAAGTCATGAAAAAAAGTGCTTGTTCGGCAAAACAGGTTGAAACAGGTCGGCATTGCATAATGCCACGGTGCGCACGCACCAAAACGGTTCAGGGCATTTGTAGCCGCATCGGTCGTCTGCACACCGGATGGATAGGCTGCCATTCACCCCCCAACTGTACACGTCCCATTTCACTGATTGACGAAAGCAAACCATGACCGCTACCCGCCACGCCCACGTTTTGATTTTAGGCTCCGGCCCGGCCGGCTACACCGCCGCCATTTACGCCGCCCGCGCCAACCTCAAGCCACTGTTGATCACCGGCATGGCGCAAGGTGGCCAACTGATGACCACCACCGAGGTCGATAACTGGCCCGCCGACGTGAATGGGGTGCAAGGCCCGGAGCTGATGCAGCGGTTTTTGGCGCATGCCGAGCGCTTCAAGACCGACATTGTGTTTGACCATATCAACCAAGTCGATTTTTCCAAACGGCCTTTTACCCTGACTGGCGACAGTGACAGCTACACCTGTGATGCGCTGATTTTGGCCACTGGCGCTTCGGCCAAATACCTCGGGCTGCCGTCGGAACAGGCGTTTATGGGCCGCGGTGTGTCGGGCTGCGCCACCTGCGACGGGTTTTTCTACCGCGATGAACTCTGCTGTGTGGTGGGTGGCGGCAACACGGCGGTCGAAGAGGCGCTGTATTTGTCCAATATTGCATCCAGGGTTTATTTGATTCACCGCCGCGACAAGTTCCGGGCCGAGCCGATCTTGATCGACCGGCTGATGGACAAGGTGGCCAGCGGCAAGATTGAGCTGCGCACCTTCTGCACGCTTGACGAAGTGCTGGGCGATGCCAGCGGGGTCACCGGCGTGCGGATCAAAAACCTCCAGTCCGGCTTGACGGAAGACATCACCCTCAAGGGCTGCTTTATCGCCATTGGCCACTCGCCCAACACCGACATTTTTCAGGGCCAACTGGCGATGGAAAACGGCTACATCATCACCCAGGGCGGACTCAAGGGCTTTGCCACCCAGACCAGCGTGCCCGGCATTTTTGCCGCCGGCGATGTGCAGGATCACGTCTATCGCCAGGCCATCACCAGCGCCGGCACCGGCTGCATGGCAGCGCTCGACGCGCAGCGCTTTCTGGAGCAGGATTGATAAAGCCCGGTCGGTCGGCCCCGGCGCGCTGGCTATAATCATCGGCTTTGCTGAACTCTCCCGAGAGGGTGCAGATCGGCAATCGGGTTACCGCCACCCTAATTCTTGGCGAGGTGAGGCTTTCGGCATCAGTCGGGGGCCGTTTAAAAATATCGGAGTGTCCAACATGGCACGCGTCTGTGAAGTGACGGGTAAAGGCCCGATGGTTGGGAACAATGTTTCCCATGCCAACAACAAAACCAAGCGCAGGTTCCTGCCGAACCTGCAATACCGCCGTTTCTGGGTTGAGTCTGAAAACCGCTGGATTCGCCTGCGGATTTCCAACGCCGGTCTGCGTTTGATCGACAAAAACGGCATCGACGCTGTGCTCGCAGATTTGCGCGCCCGTGGTCAGGCCTAAACCCATTCACTGAAAGAGCATTATGGCTACCAAAGGCGGACGCGAAAAAATCAAGCTGGAATCGACAGCCGGTACCGGTCACTTCTACACCACCAGCAAGAACAAGAAGACCACTCCAGAGAAATTGCTGATGAAAAAATTCGATCCCAAGGCGCGCAAGCATGTGGATTACAAGGAAATGAAACTCAAGTAATGGCGCTTCTTCGCCTCATAAAGCCCGCTTGTTGCGGGCTTTTTTACTATTATTAATATAGCTAGTAGCGCAATGCTGGCAAGGGCTGGAGCATGTTTTCATGCATAAAAGTAGCTCGAAACTGCCAGCTTGCGGCACCACGGGTAAATGCGCCGACTGGCAAATGCGCATGCAAACAACCCTGATTTTCCGAGGAGCAACGAATGAAACACGACACCATTTTGGCCGATGACGGCGAGCAACTGCATGTCCACCGGTCGGGCAGCGGCACCCCGATCCTGCTGCTGCACGGCTGGACTGCCAACCATGCCTGGTGGTCACTGCTGCTCAAGTCGCTGGGAACGCACTACCACTTTCTGCGCCCGGATGCGCGTGGTCACGGCGGCCACCCGCTTAACATCAACCCGACACCGGATATCAAACGCCTGGGCCAAGACATCATCAACCTGCTTGACCATTACGGCATCGAACGGGCGGTTGCGGTGGGTCACTCGATGGGTGCGCTAACCCTCTGGCAATGCATTCGCGATTTCGGCTGCCAGCGGTTTTCACACCTTTGCTTGATCGACCAGTCACCCAAGTTGCTCACCGACGACTCCTGGCATGGCGGCATTTATGGCAATTTCGACCACGCCCAGGCCGATCGCCTAGAGGCTGAACTCAACACCGATTTCGTTGAAGCGGTGCTGCGCTTAGCCGCCCTGGGCCTCAATGACAAAGCGCGCGAAACCTATTTGCGCAACAGCGCGGGCTGGCGTGTGGTGCGGGAGGCCCTGCGCAGCATCAACCCGACATCGGCGATTGCCATCTGGAAAACGCTGATGGCCGCCGATTACCGCGATGTGTTGCACAGCATCAACGTCCCCACCCTGCTGGCGTATGGCACTGCCAGCAACTTCTACACGACCGAAACCGCGCATTTTGTGGCCGCCCGGATACCGCAGGCACGCCTGAGCTTTTATGAGGGGGCCGATCACTCGCCCCACCTGTGCGCGCCCGAGCGCTTTGCCAAGGAACTAACGGAGTTGATTGAAGGCAAATGAGATGGGCCAGCCTTTGCCCGGTGCTGGCTGGTCAAGCGATGCCGGTTCGGCTCTGAGCCTGCCAAAAACTCGGGCCAGCCATGACGCTTTCGCCAGTGCCATGCCTGCCGCGTCCTTATCGGTAAAACGCTTCAACCCGGCCCTTGAGCTTGAGCAGCAGCGGCTGGCCCTTGCGGTCGCGCGCCTTGCCGGCCTGCACCTTGATCCAGCCTTCGCTGATGCAGTATTCCAGGACATCACCGCGCTCTTTGTCATTGAATCGAATGCCCACATCATGCTCGAAGATGGCGGCGACATGATGGGGACTGCGCGCGTCAATCGACAGGTGGTCGGGCAGCGGCGGGCGTTGGGTGGCTTGGTCCGGCAGGTGCTCGGGCAGCGGCGGGCATTGGGCGGCTTCGTTCATGGCAATGATTTTCTCGGGTGATCAGGCCGCCCCGATGTGGGGCACCAGGCTGCCGGCAGCCTGACCGCTCTTGAGAGCGGCGGTGAATGCCAGCATGCGGTCAATCGGCAGCCTGGCACGCAAGCCCAGTGCCGGATCGACCTGAATTTCGTTGGCGCCGGTTTCCAGCACCCGCGCCACATCGGCGAGGCCGTTCATCGCCATCCAGGGGCAGTGGGCGCAGCTTTTGCAGGTGGCGCTGTTGCCAGCGGTGGGGGCTTCCAGAAACAGCCGGTCGGGGTTGAGCTGGCGCAGCTTGTGCATCATGCCGTTGTCGGTGGCGACAATGAACTCTTTGGCCGGCATCTCGCGCGCGGCTTTCAAAATGGCCGATGTCGAACCCACGGCATCAGCCAGCGCCACCACGGCAGCAGGCGACTCGGGGTGCACTAGCACCCGGGCATCGGGGTGTTCGTCCATCAGGGCTTGCAGTTCAAAGGCCTTGAACTCGTCATGCACAATGCACGAACCGCCCCACATCACCATGTCGGCGCCGGTTTCGCGCTGGATGTAGCCGCCCAGATGCCGGTCGGGTGCCCACAAAATCTTGTGCCCCTGGTCCTTGAGCGCGCGCACCACGTCGAGCGCGCAACTGGAGGTCACCAGCCAGTCCGCGCGGGCCTTGACGGCGGCACTGGTGTTGGCATAGACCACCACCGTGCGGTCCGGGTGGGCATCGCAAAAGGCACTGAACTCAGCCACCGGGCAACCCAGGTCAAGCGAGCAATTGGCGTCCGGATCGGGCATCAGCACACACTTTTCGGGCGACAAAATCTTGGCGGTTTCGCCCATGAAGCGCACGCCCGACACCAGCAGCGTGGTGGCGGCGTGGTCGCGGCCAAAACGCGCCATTTCGAGCGAATCGCTGACCAGGCCACCGGTTTCTTCGGCCAGATCCTGCAAATCGGGGTGCACATAATAGTGCGACACCATCACTGCGTTTTTTTCCTGGAGCAAGCGGCGAATCTTGTCTTTCAGCGCAGCACGTTCGGTGGCTGAGGGTTCCACCGGCAGCCGCGCCCAGGCGTGTTTGGTGACACACGCCAGGCCAGTCACCGGTGCCGTGGCCTGCGGCTGCTCATAGTCCACTTCTTTGACGCCCAAAGCCTGCTCTGTCATGACAACTCCAAATTGCAACATTGAAAACAAGCGACGCCAACTCAGATCGGTGTGTCGGCAAAACGCATCGAAAAATCAATCGCCTTGACATTTTTGGTCAGGGCGCCAATCGAGATCCGGTCCACCCCGGTCGCGGCAATGGCGCACACACTAGACAGGTTGACGCCACCCGAGACCTCCAGCACCGCCCGTCCGGCGTTGATGTGTACCGCCTCGTGCAGTTGCGACAGCCCCATGTTGTCGAGCAACACCATGCGGGCACCGGCGGCGAGCGCCTCACGCAGTTGCTCCAGATTTTCGACTTCGATTTCGATAAAACTGGCTTGTGGTGCCACTTCGGCGGCACGTTTCAACACGGCGGACACGCCACCTGCTGCCGCAATGTGGTTTTCCTTGATCAGCACGGCATCGTACAAACCCAGCCGGTGATTGACGCCGCCGCCGGTGCGCACTGCATATTTCTGCGCCAGACGCAATCCGGGGATGGTTTTGCGGGTGTCGACAATGCTGGCGCGCACGCCGGGCACCTCGCGAATGGCCTGCACATAATTGCTGGTTTTGGTGGCCACGGCGCTGAGCAATTGCAGAAAATTGAGCGCCGTGCGCTCGGTCGTGAGCAAGGCGCGCGCCTGGCCCAACACCTCAAACACCACCTGATCGGCCTCGCAGCGATGCCCCTCGGGGATGCGCCAGATGATCTCGGCGCCCGGATCAATGGTCTGCAGGGTCAGTTCAACCCAGGGTGCACCGCAGATCACCGCAGCTTCGCGCGCGACCACGGTGGCCCGGGCACGCCGGCCGGGATCGACCAGACCAGCGGTCAAGTCACCCTCGCCAACATCCTCCAGCAATGCCCGCGCCACATCGGCCTGGGCCAGCGCCGCCACGGCGGCGGGCGAAAAATCAAAAAAATCAGTCATTCGGTGTTCTCCTGCGATTCCATTCAAACCGGGTTGGCCTGCTCGGCGGCAGGCTCGCGTCCCATCAGCCGGGCCAGCGCCTGCCGGGGCGTCATCTGGCCTTCGAGCAAGGCCACCACGGCCTGCGCAATCGGCATGTTGACACCCAGGCCGGCAGCACGCTGCACCACGGTACGTGCACTGTAAACCCCTTCGGCCACATGACCGAGCGCGGCGGTTGCTTGTGGCAGCGATGCGCCGTGCGCCAGCGCCAGGCCAACCTGGCGATTGCGCGACAAATCGCCGGTGGCAGTCAGCACCAGGTCGCCCAAGCCGCTTAAGCCCATGAAGGTCTCGGCGCGCGCCCCCAGCGCCACACCCAGGCGGGTCATCTCGGCGAGGCTGCGGGTAATCAGGGCGGCGCGGGCGTTCAAACCGAGTTGCAGGCCGTCGCACAGGCCGGCGGCAATGGCCAACACGTTTTTCACCGCGCCGCCGACCTCGACACCCACCATGTCGTCATTGGCATAAACCCGCAGGCTGGGGCCGTGAAACGCCTCCAGCAGCGCCCGCCGCACCGCTTCATGCGGGCTGGCCGCCACCAAGGCAGTTGGCTGGCCGCGCGCGACCTCCAGGGCAAAACTTGGGCCGCTGAACACACCGGCGATCAGGTCAGGCGCCGCCTGCGCTTGCACCTCATGGGGCAGCAGGCCAGGCTGATCGGCCAGCGGGGCCTCAAAACCCTTGCACAGCCAGGCCACCGGAACGCGGCAATGGCGCAGCAGATCGAGCATCTGACGCAGCGCAGCCATTGGCGTGGCCACCACGATCAAATCGGCATCAAGCGCCAGCGCAGCCAGTTGTGGCAGCGCGACAGCGCTTAACTTCAGCTCGGGCGGCAAGCCAATACCAAGCAGATAACGCACGTTCTGCTGCTCTGCCTGCATGCGCCCGATTTGCCCGGCACTGCGCGCCCACAGCGTCACCTGATGCTGCGACGGGTCATTGCGCACCGCGCTGATGGCCAGCGCGGTGCCCCATGCGCCAGCCCCGATAACTATAATATTCATAGCTAGCTGCGCAATGGGGACAAGGGCTGGAGGCCAAAAACATCCAAATTTATTGGGTCACGATGCGGGGCTCTTCCTGGGCCCGTGCTGCTTGCTGCTGCTCGTACATGGCCTGAAAGTTGATCTCGGACAGGTGCACGGGTGGAAAACCGGCCCGCTGAATCAGGTCAGCCACATTGCCGCGCAAGTAGGGATAGACAATTTGCGGGCAGGCAATGCCCATGATCGGGCTCATTTGCTCTTGCGGCAGGTTGCGCACCTCAAAAATGCCGGCCTGGGTGGCCTCCACCAAAAACACCGTTTTGTCCTTGATCTTGGTCTGCACGGTGGCCGTCACCGACACTTCGTAAATGCCATCGGCCACCGGCGTTGCGTTCACCCCCAACTGGATATCGACTGTGGGCTGCTCCTGCTCAAGCAGGATGGCGGGCGAATTGGGCTGCTCTAGCGAGGCTTCCTTGAGGTAAACGCGCTGGATCTGGAAAACGGGGTCTTGGGTCTCGGACATGGAAAGGTTTCTTTCAATAAAAAAGCAAACCCGGCGCAAACGCTGCGTCGGGCAACAGGCAGACGCTGAATTATCTCAGGCGCCAGCGAGCAGCGGCAGCAGGCCGCCACGGCTATCAAGCGCCATCAAATCATCACAGCCACCAACATGGGTGTCGCCGATGAAAATCTGCGGCACGGTGCGCCTGCCGGTGAGAACCATCATTTGCTGCAACTCGGACGGGTTTTGATCCACCCGGATTTCATCGATCTGTTCGACCCCCCGGGCTTTGAGAAGTTGTTTGGCGCGCATGCAATACGGGCAAACGGCGGTGGTGTACATCTTGACGGAGGACATGGCAGGCTCCTTTGAGTTCAGGTTTTTTCAACCGGCAAATTGGCGGAACGCCAGGCACCCATGCCACCCGAGAGCGACAGCGCCTTTTCAAAACCGAGTTTTTTGGCAATCGACACGGCACGGCTGCTGCGCGCCCCGGACAAACACACCAAAATAAGCGGCACCGATTTGTTTTTGACCGCTGCCGCCAGTTTGCCTTCCAACTGGCTCAAGGGAATGTTTTTGGCACCCACCACATGACCGGCAGCATACTCGGCAGGCTCGCAGACATCGACCACCACCGCTTTTTCACGGTTCATCAACTGCACCGCGCCATCGGCCGTCAAGGCACCCGGCCCGCCGCCACTGAGCACCGGCCACAGCAACATGCCACCGGCTGACAGCGCCACGGCGATCAACATCCAGTTATCAAGAATAAATTTCACTTCAGGGGTCCTTCAGGTCAGACGAACAAACTTGGCCTGCCATTTTAGAATGCGGCGCTTGCGCGAACAGCGATCGCCGGAAATACCATGCATCACATCGCCTGCAGCCGGGTCTTGAATTACCATCTGGAGATTGCCCAAGTGGCAACTGCAGCCGCAGTTGCGACACCCGGCAAGATCACGCAAATATTCACCTCGGCAAAGGGAACCCGGGCCACTGGCCCGACTCCAACTGGCTCAATTCAAACCGCTTGCACAAGTTCTGGAATCAAAATGGGTCACAAACTGAAAATCACTGGCTGGATATCCCTCGGTGTCATGGCTGGCGCCCTGACCACCGTGTCCTTGCAAACCGTGGCGCGCGGCGCGCTGGCACCGCTGCCGCTGGAAGAGTTGCAGCAGCTTGCCGCCGTGTTTGGCATGGTCAAGAGCAACTATGTCGAGCCGGTCGATGAGAAAAAACTCATCACCGATGCGATTGCCGGCATGGTGGCGGGGCTGGACCCGCACTCGGTGTATCTGGACAAAAAAGCCCTGAAAGATTTCAATGAAGGCACTACCGGCAAGTTTGTCGGGGTCGGCATCGAGATTTCGCAGGAAGACGGACTGATCAAGGTGGTGTCGCCGATTGAAGGTTCGCCGGCTTTTCGGGCTGGCATCAAGCCCAACGACCTGATTGTGAAGATTGACGACACCCCGGTCAAAGGGCTGAGCCTGAACGAAGGCGTCAAGCGCATGCGCGGTGAGCCCAACACCAAAGTGCTGCTGAGCATTTTTCGCAAGGACGAAAACCGCACTTTTCCGGTGACCATTGTGCGCGAAGAAATCCGCACCCAGTCGGTACGCAGCAAGGTCATCGAGCCCGGTTATGCCTGGATCCGGCTGAGCCAGTTTCAGGAGCGCACAGTGGCCGACTTTGCCCGCAAAATGGAAGAAACTTACAAGCAGGAACCCAAACTCAAGGGACTGGTGCTGGATTTGCGCAACGATCCGGGCGGCTATCTGGACGCAGCGGTGGCTATTTCTGCCGCCTTTTTGCCCGACAACGTGACTGTCGTGTCGGCCAATGGCCAGTTGCCTGAAAGCAAGTTCACCTACAAGGCGGCGCCACGCTATTACGCCCGGCGCGGGCCTGACCCGTTGAAACAGCTTGAAGAAGTCACCCGTGGCGCGCTCAAGTCGGTACCGCTGGTGGTGCTGGTCAATGAAGGCTCGGCTTCGGCCAGCGAAATCGTCGCCGGTGCCCTGCAGGACCACCAGCGCGCCAAGGTGCTCGGCAGCCAGACTTTTGGCAAAGGTTCGGTGCAAACGGCGGTGTGTCTGGATCCGGCATTTCGCATGGACAACTGCCCCACCGCTGCGCTCAAGCTCACCACCAGCCGCTACTACACCCCGAGCGGCAAATCAATCCAGGCCAAGGGCATCGTGCCCGACGTGATGATTGACGAGACGCAAGAGGGCAATTTGTTTGCTGCCTTGCGCACCCGCGAAGCGGATCTGGAAAAGCACCTCAACAATGGCCAGGGCGAAGAAACCAAAGACGCCAGCCGCGAAAAATCGCGCGAAGAAGCCCGCAAGAAGCTTGAAGCAGAACTCAAAAAACCAGTCGCAGAGCGTAAGGCTCCGGAATTTGGCTCGGACCAGGACTTCCAGTTGATTCAGGCGATCAAGCAGCTCAAGGGTTTGCCGGTACAAGTCAGCAAGACCCAGGTTGAACGCACCGAAGAAAAGAAAGACAACTAGAGTCGGCCACACGGATGCATGATGCCGACCTGCTGCGCTATTCGCGCCATATTCTTCTCAATGAAATCGGCCCGGAGGGGCAACAGCGCATTCAAGATGCCCGGGTGCTGCTGATTGGTGCCGGCGGGCTAGGCTCGCCGGTGGCACTGTATCTGGGTTCGGCAGGTGTCGGACAGATCACCGTAGTCGATGATGACCGGGTCGATCTGACCAATTTGCAGCGGCAAATCGCCCACACCGAAGCCCGCGTCGGTCAGCCCAAGGTGTTGTCGATTCAGACCGCCATCCATCAGATCAATTCGTCGGTTGGGGTAACGGCGCTGCAGGCCAGGGCGGATGCCGCGCTGCTCGACAGCCTGCTGCCCGGCGCCGATCTGGTGCTCGATTGTTGTGACAACTTTGCAACACGCCATTGCCTCAATGCCGCCTGCGTGCGTCACCGCAAGCCGCTGGTCTCGGGTGCGGCCATCGGTTTTGATGGCCAGGTCTGTGTGTATGACCCGCGCGATGCCCTGTCGCCCTGTTATGCCTGCGTTTTTCCACCCGAAAACACTTTTGAAGAAACCCGCTGCGCCACCATGGGCGTGTTTGCGCCGCTGGTCGGCATTGTCGGCACACTGCAAGCAGCCGAAGCGCTCAAGCTCATCTGTGGCATCGGGCGCACACTGACCGGTCGCCTGCTGATGATCGATGGTCGCGCCATGGAATTGACCGAACTCAAAGTCGGTCGCAGCCCGACCTGTCCGGTTTGCGCGTCAGCCCGGTAAAGACCAGATGCTGGCCGACTCAGGGCGGATAACAACTGCCGTGGCGGCGACGAAAGTCTCGCGGCAATTCAGGTGCCGCCACTGAAAACAAGCCGGCCCTGGCGCGTCGGGCCGCAGCTTCCTCGGTCGCATACGGCCCCAAACTGCGCCCCCAGCGGTTCGACCAGGCCTGCCCGGAAGCCACCATCAGCGCCGCCACATCCTGCCGCCCAACCTGAACGCGCGCCAGCCCCCGGCCATAGACGTCGTAGTACTTGACCTCGACCCGCAGCGTCTTGGTCGCCACCAGCGCTTGCAGTGCGGCGCGCGCAGCCGGGCCACCGCGCTGGCAGATTTCCGGTGCATCGATGCCTTGCAGGCGCAGCTTTCGCGTGGCGCTGCCATCGGCGGGCTGAACCCAAAGCGTGTCGCCGTCGGGCACCGCCGTCGCCCGCGCGGCAAACACCTCGGCTGCCGCGCCCTGACCCGCGCTCAACATCAGTACCAGCACCCACCAGTGCCGCTTGCTAAACCATGATTTCCAGCGATTCATCGAAACATCCAATTCATGACATATCCATCCAATGTGGGCTAGTCCTGCCTTCAACATGACGGCAAGGTAGCGGGGCCAGATCAACCAAACCCCGGTCTTTTTTGAGCATCAACCCAAAATTGAACCTGTTAGACTTGAATTTTCAATCCTCGGCAACGCCTTGAATTCCAAGCCAACATCATCCATGGTTGATCTGCAGCAGTTGCGGCTCGACGATGCGCGTGCCTTGCTTGAACATGCTTTTCACAATCTGCCGGCGGTCGAACCCGATGCCACGGCGTACCTGCAGACCTTGATCGACCAGTTGTGTGAATTGTCATTGAAGGATCCGTTAACCGGACTGTCCAACCGGCGTTATTTTCAAACCGTGCTCGGCCGGGAAATTGACGTGGTGGCACGTTCGGGTGAGCCCGGCTTGCTGCTGATGCTCGATATCGATCACTTCAAAAAGGTCAACGACACCTATGGCCACCCGGCTGGTGATGCGGTGCTGCAGGCGGTGGCCAAAACCCTGTCAAGTTGTGTGCGTCCAATGGACACCGTGGCCAGGTTTGGCGGTGAAGAGTTTGTCATCATCCTGCCAAGCTGCCAGGGCGCGTATGGGTATCAGGTGGCAGAACGGATCCGCACCTCGGTCAAAGCTCTGGCGGTGACGGTGGCCTCCGGTGACACCATCAAGGTCACCATCAGCATCGGCGGCGCGTTTGCACCGCGCTGGGTCCGGTCAACACCAGAGCTCTGGATTGACCGGGCCGACATTGAGCTCTACCGGGCCAAGTCCGAAGGCCGCAACCGGGTGTGTATTGATGCGCCGCCGGTACTTGCCGTCAGTGCCGAGGAAAAAAATCTCTTGTTTGGTCCACTTTCCCTGGGCGATCCGGCCTGGATCGAAAGTCTGATCAGCGATGGTTCTGTCGGTCATCAGGCAGTGCAATAAAAAAATGGACTGAAATGAGCGACCTGAGCATTCCCACCACCGAAAAAATTGAGCCAAGCCTGGTGCCCTTGAAACCACTGGGCAAGGTGCTGGCCGTCACCAGTGGCAAAGGTGGTGTCGGCAAGACCTTTGTCTCGGCCAACCTGGCTGCCGCCCTGGCCAAACGGGGGCAGAATGTACTGGTGCTCGATGCCGACCTGGGGCTGGCCAATCTGGATGTGGTGCTGAACCTGTACCCGAAAATCACCTTGCATGACGTGTTTACCGGCAAAGCCAAATTGGAAGAAGCGATTGTCCGGGCACCGGGTGGTTTTTCGGTGCTGCTGGCGGGTTCGGGCATGGTTGAATACTCGCGCCTGACCCCCAATGTGCGCGAAGATTTTCTGAAAATCATTTCCAGTTTGCTGCCGCATTACGACATGGTGCTGCTCGACACCGGGGCTGGCATTTCCGACGTGGTGCTGTTTGCCGTGTCGCTGGCCTCCGAGGTGCTGGTGGTCGCCACACCCGAGCCAACATCACTGACCGATGCCTACGCCACCATCAAGGTGCTGGTGGGCCAGCAACAGCGCAGAATCGTCCGCGTGGTGGTCAACCAGACCGCCCGCATGGGCGATGGCCGGGCCATCACCACCCAGTTGCAGCAGGTGCTGGACCGTTTTGTGGTAGCCAAACCTGGTGAAAAAGTGCGCCTGATCCACATGGGCGACATTCCGGCCGACCCTTCGGTGCGGCTGGCTGTCATGCGTCGCCAGTTGCTGGTTCAGACCATGCCGGGTTGTCCGGCCGCGTTGGCGATTGGCCAGTTGGCCGGCAAGCTCCAGGAGTCCCTGATCGCCAAGCCAAAGTAGCCCGGCAGCTTTGGCGAAACGGCGCTCAGGCTGTCACGATCCAGCCTTCCAGCGGATCCAGGTCGGGCGGCAGCCCGAAAAGCGCATCACCTGCGGCAAACCGGCACTGGGCCCAGGCCGCCTGCAGCAGACACAACACGGCATCCAGCGCATCACCTGAAGCATCACCGGCGAGTCGGTCACGCTGCGCGTGGCTGAGTTTGAGTTGCAAGCCAAGACGCGTGTCGCCGTGCTCCAGCGCCGTGATCAGGTCTTTGCGGGCCATCAGGTGCGGCGCGGTCTGGCGTGATCGCTCGTCACTTTTGTAACTGCGTCGGCCCAGCACCTCGCGCGCCAGCAGGCCGGGGTAGCCCTCCAGCGCCACCCGCAGCGCCTGCCCGCGAGCATCCCGGTTGCCGGCATCGCCCGGGTGCAAGCCCGGCAGGCAAACACCGGCTTGCAGCAACAGCGGCACCCCGGCATGCAGCATCAAGGCCACTGGTGGGTTGACCCATTTCATGCTTGGGCTGGAGCCCGCCGGAATATCGGTGGCCCGGTGAGCGAACTTGCCACCGACTGGCCGTGCTGCGCAAAAGTCGGCAAACTCATGGCGAATCTGCGCCCGGCTGAGGCTCTGGTAATGCGCCATGCATTCAGACCAGCTCAGCGGCCAGCCCAGTGCCTGAACCAGTTCGCGTGGCAAGCCAAATGGCAAATCGAACGCACCGACCCACTGCACCGGCTGTTTGAGCCAGTCTGCAAATGTTGCGAGTGACGAAAAACGCTGCAATTCCAGGAGCTTGACCCGCCCGTCCTGCATGCCTCCGAAGGCTAAAACAATGTTTTTTCGGGAGGTTGGCGCACTGGAAAAATCACACCCCAGCAGCAGCGGTAAATGATCGGCCATTGCAGAGTCAAAGCCCCGGCGTGCAGTGTCGGCTTGTACCCGGCCGGTTCAGGGCCGCTGCGGCTTCAGGCGCGTCCAATGATGGAGGCGGTGGCCATCAGTTCTTCCAGCAGCGCCAGCGACACCTGACCGGATACCGAGTAGGGGTCCAACTCGGGTTTTTCGGCGTATTTGAGCAAAATCGAGGTATTGATGCGGCTCATATTGACCTCGCCCATGGTCCAGCCGGCAAACTCGCGTTCAGTAATTTCCTGGTAGTGCAGCAGCACCACATCGGTGTGGCGCGGGTCGCGCAGGATATGGCCATACAGCTCGTTGACCGCCATCCGGCCACCTTCAAGCACCTGCAAAAAAATGCCGCCGCCGTAACACAGCACGCCGGTCACGCCACTGGCCGGGTTGTGTGCGCGCGACTGGTGCAAGATCGATTCAATCGCATCGGGACTGGTATCGACAGCACGGCTGGCATAGAGCAAACGAACCAACATGATTAGCCTTTCTGGGGGATAAGTGACAGGAATTCACGACGCAGGTTGGCATCCTTGAGGAAGCTGCCGCGCATGACGGAATTGATCATCTTGCTATCGACATCCTTGACGCCGCGCCAGCTCATGCAGAAATGGCTGGCTTCCATGACGATCGCCAGGCCATCGGGCTGGGTTTTTTGCTGGATCAGGTCGGCCAACTGAACCACCGCTTCTTCCTGAATCTGCGGCCGCCCCATCACCCATTCGGCCAGCCGGGCGTATTTGGACAGGCCAATCACGTTGGTGTGCTCATTGGGCAGCACGCCAATCCAGATCTTGCCCATGATCGGGCAAAAATGGTGGCTGCAGGCACTGCGCACGGTGATCGGCCCGACGATCATCAACTCGTTCAAATGCTCGGCATTGGGGAACTCAGTGATGGCAGGAGCCGCCACATAACGTCCCTGAAACACTTCCTTGAGGTACATCTTGGCGACCCGGCGCGCGGTTTGGTCGGTGTTGTGGTCGTGGTCGGTATCAATCACCAGACTGCTGAGCACGCCCTTCATCTTGCTTTCAACCTCGTCGAGCAACAGGTCAAGCTCGCCGGGCTTGATGAAATCGGCAATGTTGTCGTTGGCGTGAAAACGCTTGCGCGCCGCCTTGATGCGCTCGCGTATCTTGACTGACACTGGCGTGCCTTCGTGTAGCTCAACTGGGTTCATGGTGTGCGTACCGGTAAATCATCAGGTAGTCATGGTATCAGCGTTTTGATATAAGGGTTATTGGCCTCTAACGCTTATGGATAGTGCGTAGTTAGCTATATATTCAATAGCGCTTGCCATTCACGACCAGCAGCAGGCGCATCAGCAGCAAGGCCGAATGGTCGAGCAGCTTTTGCCACCAGGGACGCTGGCTGTGCTGCTGCCGGTCGAGCCGGCGGGCATGGTTGGTCATGGCGAACTCCAGTTCATGGCGCAGGCACTGTGCAAACGACGCGTCTTCAATCACCAGGTTGGCTTCACGCGCCAGCAACAAACTCAACGGATCCATGTTGGACGAGCCTACGGTAGCCCAGTGGCCATCGACAACCGCCACCTTGGCGTGCAAAAAACTCTGGTGGTACTCGTAAATTTCGACACCGGTCGCCAGCAGATCGGCATACAGGGCACGGGTGGCGTGGTGCTGCATGAAATACTCATAGCGCCCCTGCAGCAGCAAGCGCACCCGCACCCCGCGCTGGGCAGCATGCATCAGGCTTTTGCGAATCTTGCGTCCCGGCAAAAAATAGGCATTGGCCAAAATAATTTCCTGCCGCGCCTCGCCCAGGGCCAGACGATAGGCGCGCTCGATGCGGGAGCGGTTGCGCAGGTTGTCGCGCAACACCAGCCTGGCCCGGGCACCCCCTCCTGGCTGGTCTGGCAGCTCGTCGGCCAGGCGCGCTTGCCTGACCACCTGCTGCAAGGCCTGCCAGGCACCCGGCCAATCGACCTGCCGGGCACTTTGAACGGCTTGCAGCCGCCACCAAAATTGCGTCATCGCCAAATGAACTTCCTGCACCAAAGCGCCGTGTACCCGCACGGCAAAATCAAAGCGCGGTGCGTCGAGCGCGCCATGGTTCGGATCAAACCAGTCGTCCATCACATTAATGCCGCCGCAGAACGCGACCCAGCCGTCAACCACACACAGCTTTCGGTGCAGGCGCCGCCAGCGGCTCGGCACCAGCAAGCCAAAGCGACCCAGCGGCGAGAAAATGCGCCATTGCACGCCAGCCGCATTCAGACGTTCCGGCCAGGGCGCCGGAAAACCCGGTGTGCCCACGCCATCGACCACCAGGCAAACCGTGACACCGCGCAGCGCCGCGCGTATCAGCGCCTGCGCCACCCCTTCACCCGATGCCTGTACGCTGAAAATATAGGTTTCCAGCCGGACCTCATACCTGCTGGCATCGATGGCCACCACCAATGCAGCAAAAAACTCCCGGGCTCCGCGCAACAGCTTGAGGTGATGATCGGCCTTGAGGTCAAGCACGATGCGCCCTCAATCCGGCAACTGGAACTCGGCGATCAAGGGCAAATGGTCTGACATGCGCCACCAGGCCCGCCCGCTGGGCACCGACACGCTGACCGGTGTCAGCCCGCGGGCGAAGACATGATCGAGTTGCGCCAGCGGCAGCCGTGATGGAAAGGTCGGCTGCGACGCACCATGCCAGGCGTGCAGACCAGCACTGGAAAAAACAGCTTGCAGTCGGGCCTTCCAGTCATTGAAGTCGCCCGCCACCAGCAGCGGCGCATGCGGCGGGATCTCGCGTGCAATGAACTGCTTGAGTTGCGCTAACTGGCGCACCCGGCTGGCCCGGATCAGCCCCAGATGCACCACCAGCACATGCACGCGGCGCTCATGCAGCAGCAGTTCAACATGCAGCAAGCCACGCTGCTCCAGCGGGTGATCGGACATGTCTTCATGCTGATGCGCCACGATCGGCCAGCGCGACAGCAGCGCATTGCCGTGTTCGCCATGCCGCGTCACGGCATTGGTGCGATAGACCGCTTCGTAGCCCAGCGGTGCCAGGTACTCAGCCTGGCCCTGCGCTGGCCAGCGGTCAAAGTGTTTGGCTTCGCGCAGGTTGCGCTGGCGCACCTCTTGCAGGCACACCACATCGGCATCGAGCGACTCCACCGCCAGTGCCAGATTATGAATTTCCAGCCGCCGCACCGGCCCGAGACCCTGCACGCCCTTGTGAATGTTGTAGGTGGCCACCCGGACGATGGTCATGCCAGCCCCGGCAAAACGGCGAATCTGGGCAGCATCAGGCAAGCCTCGGCGTTGGACGGTGAAAAACAGGCATCTGCCGCCTGTGCATAGGGCAGCCATTGGCAAGCCGTGTGCTCACGCGGACTCAAGCGCACCCCGATGCCTGCCGGCACCTGCAAGCCAAAAAGATGTTCGGTGTTGAGCAGCACGCCGGGCGCATAGCGATGGCGCCAGCGCGGGTAAATTTCATAAATGTTTTCCAGATGCCAATCCTGCAGGCTGGCCGCCAGGCTTGCGCCGGGCCGACAGTCAATGCCGGTCTCCTCGAACACCTCGCGCCTGGCGGTGTCTTGATACGACTCGTCTGGCGCGTCTTTGCTGCCGGTCACCGACTGCCAGAAATCATCCGCATCAGCGCGCTTGATCAGCAACACATCGAGTGCCGGGGTGTAGATCACCACCAGCACCGACTGCGGGATTTTGCAGGAAACGGGCGCGTTAGACACCGGAGACCACGGCATCCATGGCGGCCACGATATCGCTTGCCTGGCGCTGCAAATTTATGACCGGGTGCTTGAGCGAGTTCGCCGCCACAGGTGCCGACAGATAGGGCTGCAAACTTAGCGGTTCACCATCGACGCTTACCACCGGACATAAATTGACCGGCAATTTTGGCAAATGCGCACCCACACGCGACAGCGGCATCACTAGCAGCCTGTCGGACTTAACTTGAAAACGCCAAATGCATAGACAAAAACGCCGTTTTTTGTCAAAAATGATCGTTTTTGGGCTATATCTGGGGCTTTTCTTGGTGTTCACCTCACTTCAGACGTAATACGGCCATGCGCTTCAAATTCCAGGACAAGCACACCATGTTCCATTCGTTATCGGCAGCGGCGAGTCCGCGCATCGAAAACTGGCGAAATCCCATGATGGACTTGATGATGCCAAAGAC
>CAIQOO010000063.1 GCA_903873485.1 uncultured beta proteobacterium
ATCCCAACGACTGATAAATCCTAGTCCATTCTGGCTTTCAGTGGAAATTCTCGTCGTCGGTGGTTTCTTGGTGTGGATTCATCCAACAAAACCGGAAACATAATAATCGAAATTTACAAATATTTTATGGCACAACAAAAATATTTTGGCACAACAAATCGTCAAAAACTTGCAATTTCTAATAAAAGTAGTTAATTTGCAATAAGTGTTTCTTAAAACACTCTAAAAGTTGACAAAGTAGCAAGAAATATTTTTATTACAAAAACTTACGTTAAAGATGGGTTAGCGGCTGGGCCGGTGTCGGCTGACCGGCTACACCTCGGGGGCAAAACATTTGGCGTGATCGGCACATTCGCCGCAGGACGGTGCCGGGCAGACATAAATGCCTTCCTTTGAGCAGTAATGGCGGTAGATGAATTTCTTCCATTTCATGTCGCCGGTGTTCAAGGCTGCCAGTGCGGGAAAAGCCAGTGTCATCAAGCAAGAGAGTTCGCCCCGGTCGGCCAGGCCCAGGTCTTGCCACAGGTGATGGCGCCCGCCGCAGCCATAAGCTACGCTGTGCGCCAGCCAGACTTCAGATTCGCGGCTGCCGGCGCGGTATTGCAGCAGCAGTTGCCGGATGTCTTCCAGCTCATCCATGTTTTGGCCAGGGCCATTGTGCAGCTTCAGCCGTGTACCGGGAAAGTAGTCTTGCCAAAGTGTCTGAAACGCTGACTCTGGCAAGCCCAGCATGGCGGGCAGCACCCCTTGGTTGAGGGAGCGGCCAGCCAGCAAACTCGCCAGCAGCGGGCGCAGCGGGTCGGCTGCGGCTTGCGCTGCGACAGACCGGCCCAGCAATTCGGCCAGCAGCAGGTCGCGGCAGTCATGCGACGGGTTCATTCGGACTTTCGAAAATTGACTTGCACGTCTCTTGGCGCTGCCGTGTAGGGTGCCGATGTCACCAGAAAATCAGCCCCGGCAGCCACATAGGCGGCGGCATTGTCAGCCCGGATGCCGCCCGCAGCAGCCAGCAGCGGACGGCTCTGGCGAGCCAGGTTGCCATCCATGACAAGCCGGCAGGCGGCTACTGACTCGGGCGTGAATTTTTCCAGTTGCAGCACATCGGCACCGGCCTCGGCCCAGATGGCGGCTTGCGCCAAATCTGCAACTTCCGCCACAATTTTTTTCTCGGGCTGGGCACGGCGCAGGCGCGAAATGGTTTGGGCTGGAGATTCATCCAGAAACAGCCGGTGTTCGGCAAAAACCAGCAGGGATTCAGACAAGCCCAGCCGGTGCATGATGCCGCCCCCGGCCCGAACCGCCTTGGCCGATAGCGTTTTGGTGCCGGGCACATGCTTGCGCGTGCAGGCCACCGTCACCCCGTTGGCCGCCGCCACAATCGCCGCAGTGCAAGTGGCGATGCCACTGGCCCATTCGACCAGGGTTTGCGCCGCTTTCCAGGCGGTGTGCAAGCTTGCTGCTGATCCCCGCGCTTCAAGAATAAGCGCCCCTGCGTCAACCGCTGTGCCCGACCTGACGCTCAGGTTCGCCCTGCCACCGGCCAATTCAAACAGGCGGGCAGCCTCTTCACGGGCACACACGGTCATGGGAAAGCGTGCGCGAAATTCGAGCTGGGCCAACTGTGTGCCAATGCCCAGGGTGTCGGTGGTCAGGTCAGCGCAGGGCACATCGTCTTCCAGCAGGGCCTGCAATTGGCTGTCGTTCAAGGCTTGCATGTCAGTGTCGCGCGAACAGGTCGCGCAGTTTGAAGTGAATCTGCTCGTCACCAAGCCAGTTTCGTGCCCGCTGGCCGGGTCGGCTATCGGTCGATCACGGCAGCGCGTAGCCAAAGGATGTGATGATGGCTTTGGCCTTGTCGGCTTTCAGATAGTTCATCAGAGCCTGCGCTGCCGGTTTGCCTTTGCCCTTCTCCAGAATGACCGCATCCTGGCGGATCGGTGTGTACAGTTTGGCAGGAATCAGCCAGGAAGAGCCTTCAATTTTTCCGTCCTTCAAGACCTGCGACAGTGCCACAAAGCCCAGCAGGGCATTGCCGCTGCTGATGAACTGGTAGGTTTGCGCAATGCTTTCACCCATCACGATCTTGGGCTGAATGGCTTCATGCACACCCAGCGCCTTCATCACATCCACTGCGGCCGCACCATAAGGGGCGAGTTTCGGGTTGGCAATCGCCAGATGATCAAAGCCGCCATGTTTCAGAACCTCGTCTGCGCCATCCACTATCGCTGGCTTGGCGGACCACAGCACCAGTTTGCCAATGGCGTAGTTGAACTGGCTGCCTGCCACGGCGGCGTTTTCCTTGATCAGCCGGGCCGGGGTTTCGTCATCGGCGGCCAGCAGCACATCAAACGGCGCACCGTTTTTGATCTGGGCGTAAAACTTGCCGGTAGCACCAAAAGAGGTCAGCAGCTTGTGGCCGGTCTCCTTTTCAAACCCGGTGACAATTTTTTGCATCGGCGCGGTGAAGTTGGCAGCAACCGCCACCGAAATTTCGTCAGCACGCACGCCAAACGAGGCCGCAATCAAAGATGACAGCAACAAGGCAATCAGGCGGGATGGTTTCATGAAAACTCCTTCTTTTAAAACAAATGAAAACTCAGACCGGCATCCATCAGTCGATGGAGGCCAAAAACACGCTGGAGGCCTTGAACACGGCGGTCAGAGCTTGACCAGTTTCCAGGCCAAGCCGTTTGACGCTGTCATCGGTGACCACGGCGGTGATGACGTGTCGGCCACCCGGCATCGTCAGCGTTACCTCGGCATTGACCGGCCCAGTGTGCAGCTTGGTGACGGTGCCAGTGAAACGGTTGCGGGCAGAAATGCGGCTTTCTTCGCCCGCCATCAGCAGAATTGACGAGGCTTTGACGAAAGCCAGCACGTCTTGGCCCAGCGTCAGCCCCAAGTTCTCTGCCGACTCGCGGGTGACGATGGCCACCAGTTGCAGATCGGGGGCCAGTTGCAGGGTGACTTCGGTGTCCACCACCCCTTCCTTGATCGCCGCCACGGGGCCGGCGAACTGGTTGCGGGCACTGGTTTTCATCGACATTCTCCTTAACCCATCTTTAACACACCACAAACAATACCTTTAAGAATCAATAACTTAGAGCGTACTAGTTTTCTAATCCAGCGATTCATTTATTATTGAGTCAAATCAGCGCATAACAAGTCCGTGCCAACCAAGAAAAAATATCCTTCCACAGAGTTGTCAACGGGGCAGCGTGAACTCATTGCCCGCCTTGTCGGTCCACTGGAGGCGCGAGGGAT
>CAIQOO010000064.1 GCA_903873485.1 uncultured beta proteobacterium
AAACACATAAACTGGCAATATGCAAAAGTACGTGAAAGCCTTGCCAGCCGAACCAAAATCCGTACCGGGGGACGGATTTCCTGATTCGGCGCAGCTCGCTGCCCTGCGTGCCTGGTACGAGGGGCTGTCGTCGCGCGAGGCCGTTGCCCGGTACCTTGGGAGTCGAAAGCTCAGTGGCCAGTCTTCACGCGGCCTGCTGGGTCAAATTCGCCGCCACCTGGCCAAGTTCGCCAGCCAGCGCAACCGCGAGGACCTGGCTGGCGTGTTTGCGCAGCCAGAATCTGAGCGCAGTCAGCATGCCCGTGCGGCTCTGGCCGCCATCGAGCGACTGCGCGGCATGCCTTTGCCTACGCCAAAGATCACTGATGACATTGCCATGTGGCTCTCGGAGCGCTCCGTGCGCGCATTGAATGTCCACGGCATCAAGACCCTGGCCGATTTGACCGTGCGCGCGGCGCGTCAGCGGCGCTGGTGGGCGGCTGTACCTGGGTTGGGAGCGACTGGTGCCAAACAGATAGAGGCTTTCTTTGCCGAACACCCGCAACTGGTTGAGCGCGCCAGGGCCTTGGTCGTGCGCGATACCCAGCAGGAGCTTGTTCCATGGGAGCTACTGGTGGTGCCAGAAGATGTCGACGGCTCCAGGGGTAGCTTTCGGGCACCACCTGGCACCTGCACGCTGAATTCGACCAATGACTATGAAGCCGTCCAGGCTTGGCTGAGCTTGCACGAGTCGGCCGCCACCCAGCGGGCTTACCGAAAAGAGGCCGAACGTCTGATCCTGTGGGCCATCGTTGAGCGCCGAAAGGCGTTGTCGTCCCTGAACACCGAAGATGCCATTGCTTACCGGGCGTTTCTACGGCACCCGACGCCGACCAGGCGCTGGATCGGCCCTTCAAAGGCCAGGACATCACCGGATTGGAGGCCCTTCGTGGGGGGCTTGGCGCCACGCTCAATTGCCTATGCCTTGGCGGTGATTGGTGCCATGTACCGCTGGCTGATCGAGCAGCGCTACGTTCTGGCCAACCCTTTCTCTGGAATCAAAGTCAAAGGCGCGTCACACGCCGCGCCCATGGATACCGGGCGTGTGTTTACCGAAGGGGAATGGTCCGTCATTCGCGCCGTTGCCGATAACCTGGAGTATTCCCACGGTTGGCACGTACCCGCCGCGCAGCGCCTGCGCTTTGTGCTGGACTTTGCATATGCCACGGGCCTGCGGGTCAGCGAGCTGGTTGGTGCCACACTCGGCCAGATTGAAACTGATGCCCACGACGACCACTGGTTGAAGTTGGTCGGCAAAGGCAACAAGACCGGCAAAGTGGCATTGCCGCCGCTGGCGAAATCCGCTCTGGATCATGCGCTGATGCAGCGCGGTCTACCCATTACGCCCGCGCACTGGAAGCCCAAGACGCCGCTGATTGCTGACCTTGGAGACTCTGACAGCAAGTCGGGGATCACCGCCGCCAGGGTTTGGACGCTGATGAAACGATTCTTCCTGACCGTAGCGACTGTCGTTGAAAAGGAATCCCCGGCTACAGCGGAAAAGCTGCGCCGGGCCAGTCCCCATTGGATGAGGCACACTCATGCCACACATGCGCTGGCGCGCGGTGCCGAGCTGACCACCGTGCGCGACAACCTGCGGCATTCGTCGATTGCCACAACCTCGATTTACCTGCACACCGACGAAGTCAAGCGGGCCAGGCAGATGTCCACTTCTGACATTCGGTGCAGTCGTCTTCTGAAAATGACACCGTGACTGTTTCGGTTGACCTGTCGCCAAACATATGTTTTCCGTCAACCAGAAAAATCACCCGCCGGGAAATTTCGAGGGTTTGGGCGTGCTACCCAGGGTGACAAAATTTTCGGGGGTTCCGGCGTGGAACCCCTGGATCGAGAACCAGATTCGCCCGATTGCCATCGGTCGCAACAACTGGTTGTTCGCCGGTTCACTGCGGGCGGGGCAGCGGGCGGCGGCGGTGATGAGTTTGATTCAGAGTGCCAAGCTCAACGGGCATGACCCGTATGCGTATCTGAAGGATGTGCTGGCTCGCTTGCCGACGCACAAGAACAGCCAGATCGGTGAATTGTTGCCGCACCGCTGGAAGCCCACCACGCTTTAGCGCAACTTGCCAGCATCTTAAACGGGCTGGCAGGTTGCAACACAGGTTTTTCTTTTAGCAGTTTTCACTGCACAGCCAAATAGACTGAATGGCATGGTATTGCACCAGTGTGGCCATGCTGCCCCTGTCCGGGCACCCTGCCCGTTTTTGCGGCACAGCACTGAAACCCG
The DNA here is from genome assembly GCA_903873485.1 of uncultured beta proteobacterium. Classification (GTDB taxonomy): domain Bacteria; phylum Pseudomonadota; class Gammaproteobacteria; order Burkholderiales; family Burkholderiaceae_C; genus Rhodoferax. The sequence goes on from CAIQOO010000064.1 coordinate 2,288, forward strand.
CTCCCGGCGCGGCACTTGCCGGTTTCTCCTGAAGTTATCCAGCGCGTTGTCCACACAAAGCGGGGACAACCCGCGCAGGGCACGCTGAACTGGTAAACCGTGTTTTCGCTGCAAATCTAAAAGCACAATCAGGCCAGTGCAACGCTGACAGCCTGCCCCAGCAGCAGTGCCGCTCATGGCAAAAAAAGCACTTCGGTCGGTTACTTAGGATTCCAAGTCATACAGGTTTCTCTTATGTAAACGGTGCAAAAACAATAGCGAATTGCTAAGTTGTTCCCCTGTATTGCCTTCGATACCCCCCTAAAACACCAAGATTGCCTGTTTTCGCTGCAAATCTAAAAGTGGTGCTCACCTTTTTTGGTGGGCAGGTTGCTGGCCTGACTTTTTCAGGCCAGCCATGCACCAGGGTTGCACGGCTGGCAGGGGTGATCCAGATTGACACTTTCATTGGAGTGTAAAAATTGCACTTTTCAGATCACGCAAAAGCCAAAATGAAGACATGTCCCAAGTGCAAAGTAGAGAAAGACGAAGCGGAGTTTTCAAAGCAAACGAATCGAAAGGATGGCTTGAGCTATAGCTGCAAGTCGTGTATGCGCGAGTACCAACAGACGGATGCCTACAAAGCTCACGAAAAGGCGTACCGGCAGACGGATGACTTCAAAGCTTATCAAAAAGCGTACCGGCAGACGGATGACTTCAAAGCTTATCAAAAAGCGTACCAACAGACGGATGCCTACAAGGCTTCTCAAAAAGCATACCGCCAGACGGATGCCTTTAAGGCTTCTCAAAAAGCATACAAACAAACGGATGCCTACAAAGAATATAAAAAGAAGGCTTACCAGAAAAGGAAGGCGCTGGCAGCCTCATTACCGGGTAATGCTGCTTCCTGACGGTTGCGCAACAAGCCAAGGGCGCAGCACAGCGGGTGTAGGGGTGGTGCGCAATGGGCGTAACGCTGACGAAAATGTCACCACTGCCAGCACTTGCTACAGTTTCAAGAGTAAATCAACAAGCCTGAACCAGACTAACGGATTATCAATCCATGTGTCTGTTACTCTTGAAAGCAAAATAAACGATGTAAAACAACAAGTTAGCAGTGATTAACCCTCACGGCTTTTTGTTTTTGGCAGGTATGTAAGGGCGGATGTAAGACTGTTTTGCAAATACACGCGCTCAGTCGGGCAGGTGTCGCACCAGGGCGGTGTTACTGCGTAACGATCACCAGTTCGTTGACGGCGCCGGGCGGGTCGATGACAGCATGGCCGGGCCTGGTTTCGACATAGTCACAGAATATGGGTGCGTTTAAACAAACGACACGGGGTTGTACGCCCAAATCCACGAAAATTTCAGAGTCCCTGGTTTTCTCAGCGTCCCAGCATCTTTTGACCGTCTTGGCGCAGCGTGCCGTCAGGGCCAAGATGCCGGTAAAGGGTCTGGCGGGTGACCCCCAACTCCTTGCATAGTTCGCTCACGACCGTTTCCTTTTGACCCATGTCACTGCGTTGCAAAATTTTCAAAGTCGATGGCAATGCGTTGCATAACTGGGTCGTGCAGAGTTAGAACGTGTCT
>CAIQOO010000065.1 GCA_903873485.1 uncultured beta proteobacterium
AATGCCGGAAAACACATTGGCGATATTGGACTGAATGGCCAAGCCAACAACCATAACCAGCACGCCCGATGTGGCCAACAGGCTAGTTAGTGTCTGATTGAACACAAAAGCGATGATGCAAGCTATGGCTAGCGCAAAAATCACCAAGGACGTAAAGAACTTGACGACATTGGGAACCATGCGTTTGGATTGTTTCTCCAGCCCGCTCCATATAAAGCGCCTGACAGCAATATCGATAAGCCACGCTCCGATCACCCACCACAGCCCTTCATAGACATTCACCAATGTTCGGGTGGTGCTTTGGGTAAATTGAGTAAATGCGTAATCCAGCACCAGGTTTCCGCTCGACAGCAGCAACAATGGCCAGAACATTACCCGCAGCAGCCAGGAAGGAGCCGACCAAAACCGATTGATTTTCCGTCTGTCACCAGTCATGGGACGATCCAGAATAATGGCAATAATGCTGCCGAGCAGGCCAAAAATGGCAATGTAGATGAAATATTCACCAGAAATAACATCGCGGGCGTTCATGCTGGCGGGTTTAAGTAAAACCCCAAGGGTGATTTTTGAAAACTGCGGTTGTTCGCCGGTCAGCCCGACATATTGAGGCGCACCGTCGCTTTGTTCTTTAATCAGTTCCTGGGATAACCAAGCATTATCGATTTCCCAGCCGCTACTTGGGTTAACCACCTTTTGGCGCAACAATTCATCGACCAAGGCCGTCCCTGATGGCATGCCCAATACATCCACCACATAAAGCAGATTGCTGCGATTGAGCTGGCGGTGGCGAAAGTTGATGCCGACAATATGCTGACCATAGGCGCGTTTGGCGGTGGTGAAATTAAGTTTGAATTTTTGCTTGATGCGGTAGCGGCGATATTGAAGTTCATCGCCCGACTTGCTTTCTTCGGGCGTATCAAATTTGACCGGTTCAATGGCATTGGTGATGTCGAGTTCTTGCGGCTTGAAGTTGCCGCGATAGCGAAACCAGATCGACATATCGAGCGTTGCGGTTTCTTTTTGCAGATCAAGATCACTGACTTCATTCAGGCGCACGCCGGTGTAAACCACGTTGGTCTTGAACATGAAGCGATCATTGACATAGAGTACGCGGCCCTGCCGCAGTGCCTCGATGTAGTTGAAGCTGGCACCCTTGGCAATCGGCAGGAGTTGCACCGGGGCTGAAATGATCTTGTCGCCGTTATAAACCCCCATCTGGATCGGCATTTGCGCCTGTCCCTGGCTAAAGTTGATCAGACCGCTCAGGCCCTTGACATCATCCTCGCCCGGCTTGGCTGAAAGCGCCACATTGACTGCATCGTGGGCCATGGTCGCCAGCCAATCCGGTGAGGCATTGAATTTCTTCTGATAGCGTGTCTGAAACTGCTGGGCTTCGTCGTTGGCGGTGTCAAACAGAACCGGAGTGGCCGTCACGATGCCGTGGCTCTGGATCGTGGCATCTTTGCCGGAAAGGGTTTTCAGGCTGGCCTTGAAGGCTTCGGTGGCCAGTTGTTCCGGGCCAAAGACCTCCAGTGCATTGCCCGTGCTGCGAATGCCCTTGACCAGTCGGGCAGCGAGTTCCGGGCTGGTCGCAATATAGATGGCACCGATGTCAATTTTCTTGATCTCGTCGAGAATATTCTTGAGCTGGGCATCGACGGTGCTTCCTGGCGTGAGGGTCCAGACTTCGCGCACCGGCGTGTCAAAACGCTTATAGACATCGAGAAAAGGTTCAACCAGCGGATCAAATTCCGGGCCGGCTTCGCGCACGGCGTACATCAAGCGTTGCTGAACGACATTGCGCGCATAGTTGGCGGCAAAACGGGCTTGCTCTTTGGTGTCGAGTCCCAGTGATGCCACGCCGGGCAGGGGTTCTTGCTGAAACAAGGGAGTGACGACTGGGATCTTTTTGCTTTGATAGAGCGGCACCGCGTCTTTTAGCAAGCCAGGCGAGACATAACCCACGACGGCGATCACCCGGCTATCGGCGGTGATGGTTTTCGCGGCATCAGGCTGTTCATCGAAAACCACTAGTTCGACCAGACGACCTTTGTGTCCGCCCCGTTTGTTGAGCGATTCGACGTAGAGTTCAGCCCCTTGCTTGAGCGACAAACCGAGCGCTGCCAGGGGCCCGTTCATCGGACCGACCACGGCGATACGCGGTCGGGTATTGGCATCATCGCGGATGAACGTGATATTGGTCAGCAAAGACAGCACCGAGCCGAGTACGACAATGGCCAACAGAATCAGACCAAAAATATTCCATTTTTTGTCGCTGTGGAGAAACGTCATTAGTCTGTTCATGGGGTGTTTTCAGAGAAGTTAACAGGGTTAAACGGGGGAACGCCGGGCAGTGCAGAAGCTCATTGTCGTGCTGCGCCCTCAGAAATGGTCAGCCGCACCTGCCGCCCCGCCACGCTGATGATGATCGGCATGGGAAGAGAGCCTTCGGGCACGTCTGCCACTTTGAAGCCTTTGATCTCTGGCACATAGCGCAGCCAGTTGGGCAAGGGTTGGCCATCCGCCTGGGTGAATTGCGCCTTGGTGTTTTTGCCACCGAGTAGTCGTGCCGCCTCGCCCGACAGCGGGAAGCGGAAAGAATTGGCTTCCTCTGCCTTGTTGGCCAAGGCCAAGGCACGATCGACCGGCAGCCCCCGGGCCAGTGCATTGCCCAAGGCACGTTGAAAGGCACGGCTGTTGCCGGGCGAGGACAGCAGGGTATCCATGTTCCTCCCAGATGCCAGCGAGGTACTGGCGGTCTGCACATCACGCGGCATTTTTTCAACCGCTTGTCGCGCCGAGGTGATGGCCTGGGTCGGTGATTCACCCCGGTTGATTGCGCCTGCCAATGCGCGGTCGAAGTCAAGGCTTCCTGCTGGCAACACCCCTGTGCCGCCTGAAAATCCGGTGATCTGGCTGCGGCCATCTGCCTGGATGCCTTGCTGCTCTACGGCATCTGCCAAGTTGGCGCGATCCAGCGCCTCTTCGATGGAAACGCCCCTGGCAAGAATGCCACTCAAGACCTTGCCAAATGCGCCTTCTATCGACCTTCCGTCGAGCATCGAGAAGTCGCCGGAGGCCAGGCCGGCCATTGGGTTGTTGGCATCTGCGCGGGAGGCGGCATCCGAGTTGCGCGATGCCAGGTCAGCTTTGCTGCGGGCTTGTTCTAGCGGCACGCCTTTGGCGAGGAGTGAACTCAGTGTTTTTTGAAAACTTGACGATGTGTTGGCAAACTGTGTTGATGCGTCGCCAGCGCCGGCCAAAGCGCTCATCGGTGAGGTGTCGGCATTGGCCAGTGTGTCAGCTTGCTGGGCTGCCAATTGGGCTGATTTCACTGCGTCATCGAAGCTCATCCCCTTGAGCAGCGCGATACCCAAAGACTTTTCAAAGGCACTGGTTCCGCTGGAGGTCTTGGTGTTGGCCAGGGCAGTGAGCTTGGCATCGACATCAACACCCGAGGCCGTCAGATTTTTCACGGCAGCCTCTTGCGGCGATTTTGCTGCGGGAAAACTCGCTTCTGCCTGGAAGACACGCTCGGCAAGCACCACTGCTTCACTCATTGACAGACCATTGCTGAGGTGCTGCACCAGCGCCTGGTTAAACGATTTTCCGGCTTGTTCGGCCTGACTGGCGGGCAGGCCACGCGAGATGGCGGTGTCCACTTGTGAACTGACCAATGTGTTCAGGGTGCTGGCAGGGGTTGATTCTGCTGTGCTACCCGTGCTACTGGCCTCTGTGGACAGGCTTTGTTGCAACGAGGCGACCACGGCCTTGAACACCGGAGCTGACAGCATATTACTGGAGGTTGGCATCTGGGCTGATTCGGGCAAAACCGGCTCGGAGGTCGTTGTGATTGACGCTGGGGCTGGGGTCGCAGTTGTAGGCGCAGTCGTTGAAGGCGGCGGTGAATTGGTGTTGGAAAGTGAAGCTGGGCTAGGTGGTGTCCCTGCATCTATCAGCGCCTGAGCAGGCGGGTTGGCGCTGGTCGATGGGCTGGGTTGTCCTACGTTCGAGGCGGGCGGACTGGTCGCTGGTGTATCGACAAGGGTTGAAGGTGCTGGTGTGGCTGGGTTTGTAGTCAGCATCGCAAGCTGTTCCACCAATGCTGTCGTGGCTGGTGCCGGTGTTGGCGCTGATGTCGTGGCCAGTTCTGCTGTTGACGCTGCTGTCGTGGCTGATGCCGGTGTTGGCGCTGATGTCGTGGCTGGTGCCGGTGTTGGCGCTGATGTCGTGGCCAGTTCTGCTGTTGGCGCTGCTGTCGTGGCCGGTGCCGGTGTTGGCGCAAAAATTGGCATTAAGCTAGGTACGATGCTCGGAGTAAAAGTTGGTGCAACATTTGGTATGGCGCTTATGGTTGCCGCATCTACTGCTGCTTTAACGTCTGCGGCGGCCTTGGCATCGGCGGCAGCCTTCGCATCCGCAGCGGCCTTGGCATCGGCGGCAGCCTTCGCATCCGCAGCGGCCTTGGCATCGGCGGCAGCCTTCGCATCCGCAGCGGCCTTCGCATCGGCGGCAGCCTTCGCATCCGCAGCGGCCTTGGCATCCGCAGCGGCCTTCGCATCGGCGGCAGCCTTCGCATCCGCAGCGGCCTTGGCATCCGCAGCGGCCTTGGCATCCGC
>CAIQOO010000066.1 GCA_903873485.1 uncultured beta proteobacterium
GCCCAAGCTCGGCCAGCATGTCAAGTACGACCGCCATGTATTTGCCAACCACGGCATTGAGGTGCAGGGCTATGCCCACGACACCATGCTGCAAAGTTATGTGCTCGAAGTCCACCAGCCACACGGGCTGGCCAGCCTGGCCGAGCGGCACCTCGGGCGCAAAGGCATCAGCTTTGAAGACCTGTGCGGCAAGGGGGTCGGCCAGCTCTGTTTTGACCAGGTCGATGTGGCCCGCGCCGCCGAGTATTCCTGCGAAGACTCGGACATGACGCTGGACGTGCATCGCGTGTTGTGGCCGCAGTTGCAGGGCGATGCCAAACTGCGCTTTATCTACGAACTGGAAATCGCCAGCAGCGAGGCGCTGTACCGCATCGAGCGCAACGGCGTGCTGATCGACGCGCCGACGCTGGCTGCCCAAAGCCACGAACTCGGCCAGCGCATCCTGCAGCTTGAAAAAGAGGCGCACCAATTGGCCGGACAACCGTTCAACCTGAGCAGTCCCAAGCAAATCGGCGAGATTTTCTTCACCAAACTCGGCCTGCCGGTGGTCAAGAAAACTCCGACCGGCAGCCCCAGCACCGATGACGAGGTGCTGCAAAAGCTGGCCGAAGACTATCCGCTGCCGGCCAAGATCCTGGAGCATCGGGGCCTGGCCAAGCTCAAGGGCACGTACACCGACAAACTTGCCGCATTGGCGCTGCCGCGCACCGGCCGGGTCCACACCCATTACGCACAAGCCATCGCGGTGACCGGCAGGCTGTCGAGCAACGATCCCAATCTGCAAAACATTCCGGTGCGCACGCCCGAGGGCCGGCGGGTGCGCGAGGCCTTTGTGGCACCCAAGGGCAGCCTGATTGCCAGTGCCGACTACAGCCAGATCGAACTGCGCATCATGGCGCATATCAGTGGCGATGCCGCCTTGCTGCTGGCGTTTCATGACGGCATGGATGTGCACCGCGCCACCGCCGCCGAGATTTTTGGCATCGATACCGCGCAAGTCAGCAGCGAACAACGCCGCTACGCCAAGGTGATCAACTTTGGCCTGATTTACGGCATGAGTGCCTATGGGCTGGCCAAGGCGCTCAATATTGACAACACCGCTGCCAAAAACTACATCGCACGCTACTTCGAGCGTTATCCCGGCGTGAAAAACTACATGGATCACACCCGGCAGTTGGCCAAGCGCCAGGGCTATGTTGAAACGGTGTTTGGCCGCAGGCTCTACCTGTCCGAAATCAACTCGCCCAACGGCCAGCGCCGCGCCGGGGCCGAGCGTGCCGCCATCAACGCCCCGATGCAGGGCACGGCGGCCGATTTGATCAAGCTCAGCATGGTCAAGGTGCAGCAGGTGATTGACGCTGAAAAGCTTGCCACCAAAATGATCATGCAGGTACATGACGAACTGGTGTTTGAGGTGCCCGAGCTGGAAGTCGATTGGGTTAGACACGAGGTGCCCAAACTGATGGCCGGTGTGGCGCACCTGAAGGTGCCGCTGCTCGCCGAGGTCGGTATCGGTGTCAACTGGGATCAGGCGCATTGAATCTGAAGATGCCGACAATGCCGACGGTGCGCTGGGCAGTCAATTTTTTCAAGGAGTGATCGGGTGGAAAACATGGGCGCTTTGGCGGTGGCGGGCAGCATCATCAGCGCCGCCGCAGTGTTTGTCTTCATGCAGTTCAAGCGTTATGAAGAACAACAAGATGCCGGCAAAAAAATCCTCAAGGCAAACACAGATTTTGAGTCCACCAAGACCAAATTGCTGGGCTATACCCAATTCACTGAGCATCTGGCAGCGGGCAAGGCGCACCTGGCGCAGCAAGCCAAACCGATGGCCGTCAACCTGGTGCGAGACTATGTGCATCTGGAGCGTTATGGCAAGGAAAAGTACAAGTTCAAAGCGGATGTGATTGTCATTGGCCGCTACACCGTGGAGCATCATTTTGCGATTGACCTTCGGCCCGACAGCTTTGAGGTTGTGGTCGAGGGGGCCGGCATCGCCATCAAATGTGGTCAGCCGGTGACCACCACGCCACCGGCAATCAAATCGGCCACGCACGACGTGTCGGTGCCGGGGGTGCTGACCGATGAACGGGCCACCTTTGCCGAGGTGAATCAAAAATTCGGCGATCTGGCGGTGCGCTATGGCCTCGCCATCGCCAGGGAGGAATCGGTGCGTGCCTTGTGCAAGATCAGGCTGGCCGATAGCCTGCGCGACTTTTTAACCAAGCAGCCCGGCGTGCGGCAGATCCCGACCATTGTGGTGGTATTCAAATAGCCCGATTCACGGCACAAACAGCATGCCGGGGCACTCCAGCAGCGCGCGCATGCGCTGGATGAATTCAGCCGCATGCAGCCCATCGACCACCCGGTGGTCAAACGACGACGACAGATTCATCATCTTGCGCGCCACCACGGCACCACCGCGCAGCACCGGGCGCTCAACCATGCGGTTGGTGCCAACAATCGCCACCTCGGGGTGGTTGATGACCGGCGTGCTGACGATGCCGCCAAGTGCGCCCAGGCTGGTGAGCGTGATGGTTGAGCCGCCGAGTTCCTCGCGCGTGGCTTTGCCGCTGCGCGCCGCATCGCTCAGGCGGCGTATTTCGCCAGCACAGGCCCACAGGTCAAGCGACTCGGCATGGCGAATCACCGGCACCATCAGGCCAGCATCGGTCTGGGTGGCCAGCCCCAGATGCACCGCGCCAAAGCGGGTCACCACGGCGGCATCGTCGTCATAACGCGCATTCACTTGCGGATGCTGGCGCACCGCCAGCACCATGGCGCGGATCAACAGCGGCAGCAGGGTCAGCCGGCCACGGCTGTCGCCATGCTGCGCATTGAGCTGGGCGCGCAGGGCCTCAAGCTCGGTGACATCGATTTCTTCGACATAAGTGAAGTGGGGAATGCGGCGCTTGGCCTCCTGCATCTTTTGCGCAATTTTGCGGCGCAGACCCATCACGGGAATCGTTTCTTGTTCCTCAATCGGGCTGTAACCCTTGTCCTGACTGCGTGAGTAGCTATTAATAGTGGAGTGTTTGGCGACTTGTGCGGCTAGATCGGCATGGCTGATGCGCCCGGTCGGGCCGCTGGCTGGCACCTGTGCTAGGTCAATGCCCAGTTCCCAGGCGCGCCGGCGCACCGCCGGTGAGGCAATCGGTCGGTCGGCGCGCTGGGTTGGCATGGCCAGGCTGGCGGTCGATGCGACTGAAGCCCGACCGACGGCGGCGACGGGATTGGCCCTGGCAAGCTGGAAGGCCGGTGGCGGCACACTGGCTGATGGCGCAGCGGCACCTGGCACTGCGCCCGCCGACGCAACAGCAGCGACCGGGTCAGGCACTGCTTCGGGTTCTTTCAATGCTGCATGTTTGATAGCTGTCAGCGCTTGTCCATCAAGCGCTGCAGGCATATTTTTTATATGAATAATCGGAGTGCCAACCGCCACCACCTGCCCGACCTGGGCATCGAGCGACACCACGGTGCCGGTCACATCCGAGGGAATTTCGACGGTTGCCTTGTCGGTCATCACGTCGGCCAGAATCTGGTCTTCATGCACCGTGTCGCCCACCTTGACATGCCAGGCTACCAACTCGACCTCGGCAATGCCTTCACCAATGTCGGGCATCTTGATGGAATGGGTGGTGTTCATGGCTCAGTCCTCCAGCACACGTTTGAAGGCCGCCGCCAACCGCGCCGGTCCCGGAAAATAGGCCCACTCTTGCGCATGCGGATAGGGCGTGTCCCAGCCGGTGATGCGCTCGATCGGGGCTTCGAGGTGGTAAAAACAATGCTCCTGAATCAGCGAGCACAGTTCGGCACCCAGGCCGTTGGTGCGGGTGGCTTCATGCACGATGACGCAGTGGCCGGTCTTTTTGACCGACCGAACCAGGGTGTCGAGGTCCAGCGGCCACAGGCTGCGCAGGTCGATGATTTCAGCATCGATGCCACTCTCTTGCGCTGCCGCTTCGGCTACATGCACCATGGTGCCGTAGGCGATCACTGTCAGCGCCTGGCCGCTGCGGTAAATGGCGGCCTGCTCCAGCGGCACGGTGTAGTAACCCTCGGGCACCAGGCCCAGCGGGTGTTTGCTCCAGGGCACCACCGGACGTTCGTGGTGGCCGTCAAACGGGCCGTTGTAAAGGCGTTTGGGTTCCAGAAAAATGACAGGGTCGTTGTTTTCAATCGATGCAATCAGCAGGCCCTTGGCGTCATAGGGATTGCACGGCATCACCGTGCGCAGGCCGCAGACCTGGGTAAACATGGCTTCGGGGCTTTGGCTATGGGTTTGGCCGCCATAAATGCCGCCGCCACAGGGCATGCGGATGGTGATCGGTGCGGTGAAGTCGCAAGCCGAGCGGTAACGCAGGCGCGCCGCTTCCGAAACAATCTGGTCGGTGGCCGGATAGACGTAATCGGCAAACTGGATTTCAACCACCGGGCGCAGGCCGTAGGCCCCCATGCCGACAGCGGTGCCGACAATGCCGCCCTCGGAAATGGGTGCGTCAAACACCCGCTGGCTGCCGTATTTTTTTTGCAGGCCCTCGGTGCAGCGAAAGACGCCGCCAAAGTAGCCGACATCCTGGCCATAGACCACCACATTCGGGTCACGCGCCAACATCACGTCCATCGCCGAGCGTAGCGCCTGAATCATGGTCATCGGGCTGCTGTCTGGGGTGTGGGTATCGTTCATCAGAATGCGCGTGAAACCCTGGCTTTCAGGCCGGGGAGGTAGAGCCAGAAACGCCAAGCGTTTCTGGCTTTGGTGGCGTACCTGTCGCGTCCATTTTTGTCACCGGTTTGAATATGTCCGACCAATCCAATAGCCGGGACGGCGCGCATGATGCGAAACGGCGAAGACGACTATGCCCTCGCCCTCTGGTCGATAGAAAAGCGAGAAAGGGAAGTCCTTGAGAATTACTCTGCGAGTGTCAGCAATGGATGGTGAGCCCGCGAGTGGAAAAGCGACAGCTCGTGCGGCAGCTTCCTCGACAGCGGCGGTAAAACGAGAACCAAGGCCAGGTTGTGCCTCGTTGTAGAAAACAACCTCCGCAAGAAACTCTTGGCGCGCACCTGCGACAAAACGTGCTTGCTTCACCGGACGAGGTGCCGCGCTTCGGCAAACACGTCCTCGGCTGAATAGGTCGATACCTCGCCTCTATCGTAGGCTGCAACGCGACTTTCAATTTCCCGTTGCCACTCGGTCTCGACTTCAGGCAGGGGCGTGACATGCAGGGACTCAAGAAGTACCTCCGCAAGATGGGCACGCTCGTCTGGTGAAAGCGTACATGCTCGCTGCACCAACTCGGCAAGTAGGGTGGACATGATGGTTACTCCGTGATTGTGACCGGGCCATTTTACGCAGAGGGCAACACATTGTCAGGGCGGAATTCTCATGACAGCTAACGTTGGCGATGACCCGCGCAAGTCGGGTCGATCAACTGGTTAGCCATCATTTTTTCGTACTCGGCATGGATGTGCCGTGGATGGATGACCTGGCGCGGCCAGTGCCTAAAAAGCGCATTCCTGTGGTGTTGCCATCCGCACGGTGCCAGAGTTGCTGCGTCACTCCGGTGTCACTATCACAATGATTTATGCCTCTAGCCCTTGCCAGTCCTGCGCAGGCAGCTATCAATAACATATTAAAAACAAGCTCGCCTGTTGCGCCGATACGGTCTGCCCACCTCCAACAGCGAGGCAGTTCACGCGCCGGCTCCGAGTTGCTGACGCTGCCGCTGCAAATGCGCCGGCATGTCTTTGTAAACATCTTCAAACATGCTGGCGGTACCTTGAGTTGGCGTGTCGGCCAGCGTGCCATATTGTTCAGCTTCTTTTTGCGCTGCCAGCACGTCGGCCTCGACCTCTTTTTTGCAGGCTTCATGCGCCGCTTCGGACCAGATGCCCAACTGGATCAGGTGTTTCTTGAGCCGCTCAATCGGGTCGCCCAGCGGAAACCGTGCCGCATCATTGGCCGGGCGGTATTTGCTCGGGTCGTCCGAGGTCGAATGCGGTCCGGCGCGGTAAGTCACCCACTCGATCAGCGTCGGGCCAAAGTTGCTGCGGGCACGCTCCAGCGCCCATTGGGAGGCGGCATAAACCGCCAGAAAGTCATTGCCATCGACCCGCAGCGAGGCAATGCCGCAGCCGGCGCCGCGCGCGGCAAAGGTGGTGCCTTCACCGCCGGCTATCGCCTGAAAAGTGGATATCGCCCATTGGTTATTCACCACATTGATGATCACCGGTGCCCGATAGACATGGGCAAAGGTCAGCCCGGTGTCAAAGTCGGTCTCGGCCGTGGCACCGTCGCCAATCCAGGCCGATGCCACCTTGTCATCGCCCTTGATGGCCGAGGCCATGGCCCAGCCCACCGCCTGACTGACTTGCGTGGCCAGATTGCCCGAAATCGAAAAAAAGCCTTGTTTTTTGCTGGAATACATCACCGGCAACTGCCGCCCCTTCATCGGGTCGCGCGCATTGCTGTAGAGCTGGCAGATCATGTCCACCATGTTGTTGTCCTCGCGCGCCAGCAGCAGGCCCTGCTGGCGGTAGGTTGGAAAACACATGTCGCCCGGGCCAATTGCCAGGGCGTGGGCGCAGGCAATCGCTTCTTCGCCGAGGCATTGCATGTAAAACGACATTTTTTTCTGTCGTTGCGCGATCAGCATGCGGGCATCAAAAGCGCGCGTCAGCAGCATCGCGCGCATGCCGCGCTTGAGCAGCGCCGCATCGATTTGCGGTGCCCACGGGCCAACCGCCTGCCCGGCATCGTCGAGCACGCGGATCAGCGCAAACGCCAGGTCATTGGTCTGGGCTGCCGCAATGTCCACAGGCGGGCGGCGTTTGGCACCCGCAGCGGACAAGGGAAGGTAAGAAAAATCGGTGTCGCGGCCCGGCCGGCCGGTCGGCTCTGGCACGTGCAGGTGCAGCGGTTGGCGCTGAGGCATGGAATAAGTCTCCTGGCAAGTTGGTGCCTTGCGTCAGATATATAAAGAACCGGCATGACACCCGGCGGGTAGCGCTTGGTCGGGCCGGACCATGCAGCCGTGCACCGCAGGATCACCAGGCGACGGACATGCGGGGCAGAGCATAGCGGATTTTTGGCTTGCCAATTCCCCATGAATGACGCGGCTTAACCGCGCCGTTAAGCTCTTGCGCTTTAACAAAAGGAGACTTTCATGCTCAACCAGGATCAAGCCGGGGATTTTTCTGCCCTGCTGCCGGGCCAAACGACAGCCGCCGGAGCCAGCCGCCGCACCGCGCTCAAAGTGGCGCTCGGTGTTGGTTATGCCGCCGCTGCCATGCCGATCATGGCGCAAACCGCGATCAAGACATCGGCTGAGGGTTTGACCACGGGCGAAGCCATTTACGACGTCGAAGGCTTTTCCGTGCCGTTTTTTTATGCTGCACCCGCAGGCAAGAAGAACCTGCCGGTGGTGCTGGTGATTCAGGAAATTTTTGGCGTGCATGAATACATTGCCGACACCTGCCGACGTTTTGCCAAGGCCGGTTACCTGGCAATCGCACCCGAGTTGTACGCGCGCCAGGGGGATCCGGCGGCGTATTCGGAAATGGCCAAATTGATGGCAGAGGTGGTTTCCAAGGTGCCCGATGCACAGGTGATGGCTGACCTTGACGGTGCTGTCAAATGGGCTGGTGACAACGGCGGCAATCTGAAAAAGGTGGCGATCACCGGCTTTTGCTGGGGTGGCCGCATCACCTGGCTGTATGCCGCGCAGAGTAAAAACGTGCGCGCCGGGGTCGCCTGGTATGGCCGGCTGGTCGGCACCGCATCCGAGTTGACGCCAAAACACCCGCTCGATTTGGCAGCCAGTCTGACAGCCCCGGTGCTCGGCCTGTACGGTGGGCAAGACAGTGGCATTCCACTGACTACCATCAACCAGATGAAAGAGGCGCTGGCCTCGGCTGGCAGCAAGGGCAATGCAGCAGCCAAAGCCTCGGAGTTTGTCGTCTATAAGGATGCGCCGCACGCTTTCCATGCCGACTACCGGCCAAGCTACCGCAAGGACGAGGCCGCCGATGGCTTCAAGCGCGCGCTGGCCTGGTTCAAGGCGCATGGGGTGGCCTGATCCATCGCCTGTGCCGGTCTGGCTGACGACCGGCCCGCCGGGGGTCGGCCCGCAGCCAGGTAAATAAAGCAGGAAAAGACCCTGAATTCCAGTTCATTTCTGTCGATGAACTGGATATGAAAATCGCTCAATCCACTGTTGCCATGCAAAGCCAGCACGCCAGCGCGTCGCTGCGCACATCACAAACCAGCTTGCGGGCCTGGGTCGGCAGCCAGCGCCCGGACTTTGAGGGCCAGGAGACACCGCGCCGCGCCATGACCGGCACCCGGCTGACGCTGTCGGAGGCAGCCCGCGCCAGTCTGGCGAGGGCAATGCCTGCCGTGCTCAGCCAAACCCAGGCGGTAAGCGAAGCCGAGGATGCGGTGTCAAACGATCCGCGCCTGCGTTTGCTGATGGATATGGTGGAGGCCATCACCGGGCATGCGGTGAAGATTTTTGACGCGCGTCAACTCCAGCTTCAGCCAGCCAGCGTCGCTATGCCAGCCCAGCCGACCAGCGCCACCGCACCGGCGGCGGCCAACGCCCCGCCCGAGCCGGCCGGCTGGGGTCTGGAAATTGACACTACAGAAACGCTGGCCGAGTCCGAAACCACCCAGGTCAGTACCCAAGGCGTGGTGCAGACGGCAGATGGCCAGCAGATCAACTTCACGCTGCAGCTTGAAATGAGCCGATCTTTTGTGCAGACCAGCAGCAGCACCATCCGCGCTGGCGATGCAACGGTGCGCAAAGACCCGCTGGTGATCAATTTTGGCGGCGCTGGCGTGGAACTGGCTGACACCCAATTTGCTTTTGACCTTGATGTCGATGGCCAGCAAGAGAAGATTGCCTTTGTTGCCGGTGGCAGCGGCTTTCTGGCACTCGACAAAAACAGCGATGGTCAAATCAACGATGGCAGCGAGCTGTTTGGCACCCGCAGCGGTGACGGTTTTGCCGATCTGGCCAAGTTTGACCAGGACGGCAACCAGTGGATTGACGAGAATGACGCGGTTTATAGCCAGTTGCGGGTGTGGCAGCGTGATGCCAGCGGGCAAGACAGCCTGACCAGTCTGGCGCAAAGCGGTGTCGGCGCCTTGTATCTGGGGCGCGTGGCCAGTCCGTTTTCAGTCAATACCGCCACCAACCAAACCCTGGGCCAAGTGCGCAGCAGCGGCGTCTTTTTGTACGAGTCAGGCCGGGCAGGCTCGCTGCAGCAGGTCGATTTGTAGCGTTTGACGATTTGAAATCGGTGCGCAAACTGGCGGCTTTCAGGCCGGGCGCAGCATTTCCAGATGTTCGATGCCGTCTTCCATATACGGTTTGCCGGTTTTTTCAAAGCCGTGTTGAGCATAAAACGCCGCCAGTTGCAATTGGGCACCGATGCGAATCGGCTGCGGCCCCCAAAGCTGGCTGATGGCAATCACCGTTTGCTCGACCAGTGCATGACCCAGACCGGTGCCACGCGCGCTTTGACGGACCAGCGCCCGGCCAAAGCTGGCTTCGGGAAACTTGACGCCGGCCTTGAAACAGCGCGCGTATGCCAGCAACACGCCATCGCGCACACCGAGCAAATGCTTGGCCTGCGGGTCAGTTCCGTCCATGTCGTGAAAAATGCACTGCTGCTCCACCACAAACACCTCGCTGCGCAGGCGCAGCACCTCGTAGAGTTCGTGCACGTGCAAATCTTCAAAGGCCAGCAAGCGCCAGACCATCAGGTGGCTGCTGTGGCGTGCCGCATGGCCAATCGACCAAAGGTGAAATGTCATGCGTGTCGCTCCAGTTTCAAGGCATAACCGATGCGCGGAAAATGCACATGCAGCACACCGGCGCGCGGGTCTTCGCGGCGCAAGGTGTAGCGGGTGTGGCTTGCGGCAATCAGCTCGCCAACGGTCGGTTCAGTGCCAAAACTCTCGGGCGCGATGCTGACCAGGCTGCCCAGGCCAATCCCGTGGTCATCCTGAAAAAAAGTATCAAATCGCTCTAAAGGCCTTGTCCTGTTTGCGCTGACAGCTATTGCTTCTGTAGCGGTTAAAGGGATTGTCTGGCCATGTCCAAAAGCCGCCAGCCGGTCCATCCAGGCTAATACGGCTGGTGTGGCCTGCAAGATATCGGCCATGATCGGGGTCTGGATGCGGGTAAACCACAGCGGGTGGAAGGCGGCAAAGTCGGCGATGCACGGCATCTGGCCGAGCAGGAAATGCTGTCCGTCGAGCATGCCCGCGAGGCGCTTCAAATACGCGCGGTAGGCCACTGTGGCATCTTGCGGTCGCGGTCGCGGCAGCCCTTGCGCCATGGCAGAACGGTCTGCGCCAAAGGCCTTGAGCGCATCTGCCGGCGCCTCGGCGAACAACTGCGCCAAGCCCGGTTTTTGCATGTTGTGGCCCATTGCCGCCCAAAACAGGGTGGTGTCGGCCCATTGCGCCACCACCTGTGCCAGTTCTTTGACCGCCGCCGGGTAGAGGGTGGGTGTCGGGGCGATCTGCTCCAGCACATCGCAGATCAGCGCCGTGTCGCAGTAGATGTCGGCGCCGATTTGCAGCACCGGTGTCTTGCGGTAGCCGCCGGTGAGCGCCAGCAAATCGGGCTTGGGCATGACGGTTGGAATGATGACCGACCGCCAGGCGAGTTGCTTGAAACCCAGCACCGAGCGGATTTTTTCGGAAAACGGCGACATCGGGTAGTGGTGGAGAATCAGATCTGACATGGCAACATTCCTTGACGGTTGAAAACACCTTGGCCGATCAATGCTGGCGGGCACCGGGCACAGCGCCGGTCAGATCAGCTTGACCAGTTGCTTGCCAAAGTTCTGGCCTTTGAGCAGGCCCAAAAACGCTGCAGGCGCCGATTCGATGCCTTCGGCGATCGACTCGCGGGCGCGCAGTTTGCCGGTGGCCACCAGGGTGCCCAGCTCAGCCAGCGCTTCGGGCCAGACTTGCATCTGTTCGGTGACGATAAAGCCCTGAACTTTCAGGCGGCTGACCAGGATCAGCGCCGGATAAGTCAGGGGCAGCGGCGCTCCGTTGTAGCCGGCAATCATGCCGCACACCGCGATGCGTCCAAACGGGTTCATCCGGCTCAGCGCCGCATCGAGCACCATGCCGCCGACGTTCTCGAAATGGCCATCAACACCATTTGGACAGACTTCCTTGAGTGCTTTCGACAGCGAGCCGGCATTCGGGTGCCGCTTGTAGTCAATGCAGGCATCAAAGCCGAGTTCATTTACTGCGTAGCTGCATTTTTCCGGCCCGCCGGCAATGCCGACGGTGCGGCAGCCGCGTGCCCGGCTCAGGGCAGCAAAGGCGCTGCCGACGGCGCCGGTGGCGGCACTCACCAGCATGGTTTCGCCCTTTTTGGGTTCGATGATCTTGACCAGGCCGTACCAGGCGGTGACACCCGGCATGCCCACCGCACCCAAATAGGCGCTCAGCGGAATCTGGCGGGTATCAACCTGGCGCAAGGCGCCGGGTTCGTTGCCATTGACCACGCTGTATTGCTGCCAGCCGCCCATGCCGACCACTCAGTCACCGACGGCAAATTGGCTGTGCCGGGATGCCACCACCTCACCCGCCGTGCCGCCGCCCATCACCTCGCCCAATGGCTGGGGTGCGGTGTAGCTTTTGCCCTCGTTCATGCGACCGCGCATGTAGGGGTCCAGGCTCAGGTAATGGTGGCGCACCAGCACCTGACCCTCCTGCAGCTCGGGGGTTGGGCTGCTGACTTGCCGGAAATTGCCGAGCTGTGCTTCGCCTGCCGGGCGGTTGTCCAGCAGGATTTGTTGGTTGAGGGGCATAAGAGTACTCCAGGTGAATCAATAAACGCTACAAATTAAATAGCTATCAGCGCATGACAGACAAGGGCTACAGGCTGTTTTCATGCATAAAATGTCAATCGGTTGGAATCGGCTGCAAGGCACTGGCGGTTTTCGGCACGGTGGCGAGCCGACGGACAAACTTGAAAGTGCCGGTGGCATGGGCACAGGCACGGCCTTGCGCGTCATACACCGTGGCCTCGGTAAACCCCAGCGTGGCGGTGCGGTGGATCAGGTGGCCTTTGGCAACCAGGGCACCGTGTGCCGGTCGCATGAAACTGGTTTTCATCTCGATGGTCACCATGCCGGTTTCTTTTTGCACACTGCGTGCCGCTGCCGCCAGCGTGGCATCGAGCAGCGTCATCAGCGCACCACCGTGGACCACGCCAAACGAATTGAGGTGTTCTGGCCGGGCGGTGTAATGCAGTTCGGAGAAACCGCCGTCAAACACCGCAAGCTCAAAACCCATGTGCTGGTTAAAAGGAACAACAACGCCAAAATCCATGCTCAAACCCCTGTGTCAAAACCGTGTTGTCATTGTCGTGGCAGCAGGCTGGCGCCGCCATCGACTGCCAGGCACTGGCCGCTGATGTGTTGGCCGGCATCCGAGGCCAGCAACACGATGCTGCCTTTGAGGTCTTCGCCGTTGCATGGCCGCTGCAACGTTGCCGTCGGCCGTGCCGCGCCCGGACGCGCTTGCCTGCCAGCCGTCATGCCGCTTTGGAAAACGCCTGGGCAAAGGGCATTGACCGTGATGTTGTACTGGCCCCATGCAGCCGCCAGCGCCTGGGTGAAACCAATCACCGCGCCGTTGGCGGTGTGGCAGGCCAGGGTGGCCGGCGCTGCCGGGTTGCCTCCCGGCCCGGCCATTGGGGCGATGTTGATGATGCGTCCGCTGCGCCGGTCCAACATGCTGTGCTGGCCCACCAGGTGGCTGAGCAAAAAATAGCCGCGCAGATGCAGGTTCATCACCTGATCCCAGGCCGCCGCCGGGTGCTGTTGCGCCGATTGCGCCCAGGCGGCATGGGCGTGGTTGACCAAAATATCGACATCGCCGATGCGTTGCAGGGTCTCGGACACCAGCTTTTGCAGATCGGCTTCCAGTGTGCAGTCGGCCGCCACCCAGCGCGCATCAATGCCGACGGCCTGCAATTGGGCAGTGGCGGCCTCCAGTTCGTCGGCCAGGCAATCGCACAACATGACGCGCGCGCCTGCCTCGCCCAGGGCCTGCGCCATCTGCAGCCCCAAACCGCGCGCGCCAGCGGTGACGAGGGCGGTTTTGCCGGTGAGGTCAAACAGTTGCTGGATGGTTTGGGTCATTTGGGGAAGTTGTTTTTGGCGGCAGCGGCAGCGCTGCCGCAAACTGTGCGAATGCGGCGATTTTGCCGGAAACAAGTGGTCTGCGACGCGGCCATTGTCACCCCGGTGGCAGAGGCTGCAACCGGTGCCGGGTCTCAGGTAAACCCGCATAGGTTTTAAAAAACAATCCGTTAGACTGAAAAAAAAGGAGCAGCCAGATCGGCCCAACCCATGCACACCAACTATTCTGACCAATTGCTGAACCAGCATTTGCAGCGCATCCTGCGTGATTTTGATCCCGCTGCCATCGAACTGCTGCGCCAAGCCATCACCTGCAGTGGGTCGAACTGGCTGCGGGCCAGGTGCTGATGCGCCAGGGGGAAGCAGGCGACTCGATGTACCTGTCGGTCAGCGGACGTCTGCGCGTCTCGGTGCGCGATGACGGCGGCGGGGAGCGCATGTTGCGCGAGATGGGCCGGGGCGAGATCATTGGCGAAATGAGCCTCTACACCGACGAGCCACGCTCGGCTTCGGTGGTGGCGATTCGGGATTCGGTGCTGGTGCGGCTGGCCAAGCCCGAGTTTGCCAGCCTGCTGGCCAGCAGCCCCCAGATGTCGATGGCCCTGACGCGCCAGATGATCAAGCGGCTGACCAGCGCCGGTGGGCGCACCGCAGTGCCGGCACCCGTGACGATGGCGTTGCTGCCGATCACCGAGGCGGTCAACCCGGCAGATTTTGCCCGCCGCCTGGCCCTGCACCTGGGGCGTATTGGCCGGGTCTGTGTGGTGGATGCAGACAGCGTCGATAGCGCCTTGCAGCAGCCCGGTGTGGCACGCAGCCCCGCCACCGAC
The DNA here is from genome assembly GCA_903873485.1 of uncultured beta proteobacterium. GTDB lineage: Bacteria > Pseudomonadota > Gammaproteobacteria > Burkholderiales > Burkholderiaceae_C > Rhodoferax. The sequence goes on from CAIQOO010000066.1 coordinate 14,016, forward strand.
ACAGCAGGCAATCGCCGCCAACATTTTGTACAGCGCGTCGCGCCAGCGCGAGTTGCAACAATTGACCGATCTGTACTTCAATCCGCCGCTTGAGCGGGTTGGCATGCTGCAGTGGAGCCGCTTTGACAGCATCGAAAAACAAGGCTACCTGCATGCCTGCGAGGTGCTTGATGGCATGACCGAGGCGCAATTGCAGCCTTTTCGACTTCGGTCTTGAACCGGCAAAACTTGCCAGCCAGCACGTTGGCCGAACCTGGTCCTGAAGTGGGAAGTCTTTAAACCGGAACTGGTTTTTTAGGAGGCTTCCCGGGCCGGGCTGAAGGGGGCGGCGTAACTGTCGAGGCCGGGCCGCAGGTCGTCATCGGGAATGGCGCTCAGAGCCTCACGCACCAGTTGAAAAATCTCGCGGTAGGCGCGGCCATGGCGCACGGCACCGCCGTGTTTCTCGGATTTTTCAGGCTTGTCGGGTAGCGCATCCTTGCGCGCCTGGCGGATCAGGGCGCGCAGTTGCTGGCTGTCGGTGCGCGGGTTGAGCTGGATCCACCGGGCGGCAGCATCTTCGTCGGCCAGCAACTGGTCGCGCCAGGTCTCGGCCTGGTGCAGCATCAGGTTGTCGGCGGCAGAGCCGTTGGCCTGCTCGTCGAGCACGGCCCGCACGGCTGCAAGCACATCGGGTTCGAGCTGGCGCATCAGCTTGCCAATGAACTGCAGTTGACGGCGCTTGCCCTCAAAATTGGTGATGCGTTTGGCATCCAGAATGGCATCCTTGAACTTGTCGGACAAGGCCAGCCGCGCCAGCAGCTCAGGGCGAAGCTCAAGCAAATCAGCCCCGAGCTTTTGCAGCTCGGTGCTTTCGCGTTTCAGGTCGGTGCGGCTTTGCTCGGTGGTGCCCTTGAGTTCGGCCTTGAGTTCAAGGTCGCGCTCGCTGCCTTCGGCGATGAACTCGCCACGAACAAAATAGCCTTTTTTCAGTTTTCTTGACATAACAGATATCATAGCCGCCGCTATGAATAATCCCAACATGCCCAAGACCACTGCGCGCAAATCTGCTCATTCCCCGGTTTCCTCCCCTGCTGACGCACCAACCCAGGCTGAAAAAGGTTTCGCCTACAGCCGGGCTTTTTTTGAAGGCCTGGTTGACAGCGCCCTGAAGCACGCCAAAAAGCTCGGTGCCACCGATGCCGCTGCACACGCCTCCGAGGGCTGCGGCCTGAGTGTCTCGGTGCGCCTGGGCGAGCTGGAAAACGTCGAGCGCAACCGCGACAAGTCGCTCGGCATCACGGTGCACATCGGCTTGCGCCGGGGCAATGCCAGCACCTCGGACTTTTCGCAGCAAGCCATCGAACAAACTGCCCAGGCGGCTTTTGACATTGCCCGCTTTACCGCCGAAGACCCGTTTTCCGCCTTGCCCGATGAGGCCGACATTGCCCAGCCTCCAGAGCAGCGTACCGATCTGGAACTGTTTTTCCCCTGGGCCATCAGCAGCGAAGAGGCGGCGCAACTGGCAATCATCACCGAGGCGGCTGCGCTCAAGGTGGACAAGCGCATCAGCAACAGCGAGGGTGCCGGCGTGTCGGCCCAGCAGTCGCATTTTTTCAGCGCCCACACTCATGGTTTCAGGGGCGGTTACGCCAGTTCGCGGCATTCGGTGTCGGTGTCGCCGATTGCTGGCAAAGGCCAGGACATGCAGCGCGATTCCTGGTACAGCTCGCAGCGCGATGCGACCGAGCTGGCCGCGCCCGAGGCCATAGGCCGCTACGCCGCCGAGCGGGCACTCAGCCGCCTCAAAGCCCGCAAAATTGCCACCACCGAATGCCCGGTGCTGTTTGAATCGCCGCTGGCAGCGGGCCTTTTGGGCAGTTTTGTGCAGGCCATCAGCGGTGGCTCGCTGTATCGCAAAAGCACGTTTTTGCTGGATTCGCTGGGCAAACCGGTGTTCCCCAAGCATATTGACATTCTGGAAGACCCCTTTGTCAAGCGCGGCAAGGGCAGTTCGCCGTTTGATGACGAGGGCGTGCGGGTGCAGCCGCGCAGCGTGGTCGAAGCCGGCAAGGTGCAAGGCTACTTTCTGGGCAGCTACTCGGCCCGCAAGCTGGGGCTTAAAACCACCGGCAACGCCGGCGGCTCGCACAACCTGATCCTGACATCGCGGCTGACGCGCCCTGGCGACAACCTCGATGCGATGCTAGAGCGCCTGGGCACCGGGCTGTTTGTCACTGAACTGATGGGCAGCGGGGTCAATTACGTCACCGGCGACTACTCGCGCGGGGCCAGCGGCTTCTGGGTGGAGAACGGTCGCATTGCTTATCCGGTGCACGAGATCACCATTGCCGGCAACATGAAAGCCATGCTCAAAGGCATCGTGGCGGTGGGGGCCGACAGCTATAACTACGGTGCCAAGACGGTTGGTTCGATTTTGATCAAGACCATGAAAGTCGCCGGAAGCTGATTATTTTTAAGCCATTTAGGCCTGTAGCCCTTGCTGGATATGCGTAGCTAGCTATATAAAAGATAGTATATTCATTGTTTTGCAGCACGAGGCATGGGGGCTTGGCCCGCCATATCGCGGCTTTGCTGCCTAACATCGGAGTTCAGCCGACGCGGCAAGCGGTCGGATGGAACGAATGGTTATGCACCCGCTGCTTCAAAAGCCGCTACTGCTACCTGACGGTTGACAGCAACAGACTTTCGAAGTGCCTTGATCCGTTCAATTTCGTGCATGGTTTGGGCTGAAAAATAAGACTCGCCGCAGTTTGGACATGACCACAAAGGGATGGCCTCGATAACCAGCAAGGCAGCCCCTTTGCCAAAGCTGCGAGTAACATGTTTTAGCTGCAAAGACACGCTTCCGCAGTATGCGCAGTGATGCTCATCTGAGGTAGATAGTGATGACGACGAGTTTGCCTGTGAATCCGAGCTTAACAACGGCTTCAGCGACCGTTCCGTCGAGCGCGATGCCAGTGACGACGCATTTGACTTCGCGGGTTTGGGTGTCGCGTTGGCGTTCAATGATTTGCCCCGTGAGGACGATGTTTTCGAGATCAAGGATTGTGAGGTCGTCATCTTCAAGCTCCTCAGCCGCATGGGTTGAAACAACATAATTCAGTGTGCGAATCAGATAGCGAAAGTGACTGATCGTGGTTTGAGCCATGTCTCATAGTGTACGAAACTGCGCGAACAGACTGAACCAGGATGCCAGCGATTCATGTATTATTGAGTCGAACTTAATCAACACCTGCACCCCAAGGGGTAAGGTATGAGTGCCACTACGTGTCGTATGCTTCGCGGCTTCACTTCGTTTGTACAGTACTCTTCGGACACTGTGGTTTCATACGC
>CAIQOO010000067.1 GCA_903873485.1 uncultured beta proteobacterium
CTCGCTTCAAGTACTCTATTAGGCTTTTGCCGGTGCTTGTACTCATCGAAAATTCCCGTTTAAAAATTTAAAGGCGCGATTTTCTCATATTTCATCGTTGTCGCTTGAGTTATTGCTATGAATTTAGGTGCGATTGCCCTGGACGGGTGAGGCCCTTGCCAGCGTGGCCGGGCCGGTGCGCATCATTTGCAACTCCGACCTGGACCCGCAAGACCTGGTGACCGCAGCCGCTGCACAAGCTGCGCTGCGCCGCAGTTGGTGTGCGGGCAAGCCCGAGGATGCACCGCCTGCTGCCCTGCCGCGCTACCGGGCGTTGTATGCCGCGCTGACCAGCAAAAAGCTGGAGGTGCGGGTGCTGCCTGATTCGGCGTTTGGCCTGATTCACGGGAAGGCCGGTGTGCTGCGTTATGCCGATGGCTCGGCCACCGCATTCCTGGGCAGTGTGAACGAGAGCCTGTCGGCCTGGAAGCTGAACTACGAGCTGCTGTGGGAAGACAACGACCCCGAGACCATAGACTGGGTGCAGGCGGAGTTTGATGCACTGTGGAATGATGCGCGCGCCGTGGACTTAGGCGTTTGCCCGTTCATCGTGCAGGACGTGCAGCGCATTATTTCCCGCACCGTCATTGAACCAACTGAGTTGACAACGATGGCTGACCCGACCCTTGTGGCGGCTGCGGCAGCGGTTGAAACGCCGGTGTATCGGCGTGATCAGGGCTTGTGGCCGCACCAAAAATACTTTGCCAGGCTGGCACTGGAGCGGCACCGACTGGGTGGTGCGCGCCTGGTGCTGGCCGACCAGGTGGGCTTGGGCAAGACGGTGCAGTTGGCGATGGCGGCGATGTTGATGGCGTTGGATGACCCCGATGGCGGGCCGATTCTGGTGCTCGCGCCCAAGCCACTGTTGCAACAGTGGCAAGACGAGTTGATGGAGTTGCTGTCCTTGCCCTCTGCCCGCTGGAATGGCAAGGCGTGGGTAGATGAGAACGACTTGGAATACCCGTCCGATGGAGCCAAGTCGCTGAGCAAGTGCCCCCGGCGCATAGGGTTGGTATCGCAGGGGCTGGTGGTGCGCGGACTGTCCGAAGCAGTCGGACAATTGCTGAGCCGCCGCTACACCTGCGTAATCGTAGATGAGGCACACCGCGCCCGCCGCCGCAAAGTGCCCAAGGTGGATGCTGATGCCGATGAAGTCAACGAGCGCGCGGAGCCAAACAAGTTGATGACTTTTTTGCGCGACATCGGCCCCAAGACCAAAAGCATGTTGCTGGCCACCGCCACTCCGGTGCAACTACACCCGGTGGAGGCGTGGGATTTGCTGCATATTTTGTCGCAGGGCAATGATGGCGTGCTGGGTGGCTGGACCCATTCCAGCCCCTGGTTTCAGGCCAGCCGCTGCCTGGACATTGCGACGGGCGACGCCGAGGTGCCGACTGCGGATGTGCGCGGTGGTTGGGAGTATGTGCGTGACGTATCACCTTTTGAAAGTATGGTAAATTGATGCCAGCGGTTAAAATCCATGACAAACACAAATCTTCGTCCAAATTCTTTTTGACATCGAGCCTGGAAAAATTGTATTTTTACCCATC
>CAIQOO010000068.1 GCA_903873485.1 uncultured beta proteobacterium
ACTGACTTAAGAGGTTCCCGTTCGGGCTGAGCTTGGCCTGCCCTGAGCTTGCCGAAGGGTCGAAGCCTTCGAGAACCCTTCGACAAGCTCAGGGCGAACGGGAGAATTTGGCAAGCAATTGTGCTTAAGTCAGTGCCATTGGCTTGCTGGACAGTTTTGGCGGATGCTATTCAAGGGCGCAGGAAACAGCTTCTTATGCTATTTAAAATATAGCTGTTAGCGCAGACGGGACATGGGCTAGAGGCTGATTTGGCATATATAACGCGGTTGACATGGTGCTCGCCCGACCTGGCTTGCCGTCCTTGCCGGCAACACCGTTGATGAAATCAGCCAGTCGTCCGCGATTTGTTTCGGGTCAGCCGATACAGCAGCTTGCGCGCTTCATCCAGCAATAAAACTGACGCGGCAACCGCTGTCGCCCGTCCCCAGTCATTCAATGTCAGATCAACGCTATTGAACACAGTCTGCGCTGGCCCCCAGTGCACCACCAGCACTTGCAGCACCAGCACGGCGGTCAGTGCCTGCCAGAGTTTGCCGTTGGTGAAAAAGGCGGCATTGAAAGCGCTGCCGTGTTCGTCGCGGGCATTGAAGACGTTGAAAAACTGAAACAGCACAAATGTCGTGAAGGCCAGCGTCAGTGCGTATTCCCGACCGTGCGCGGCCAGCCCATGCTGGAACATGAACAGGGTGCCTGCCATCATCGTCACGCCGTAGAGCACCAGGCGCAACAGCCGCTCGCCGCCGAGAATCTGAGCGGACTGCAAGCGTGGCCGCTGGCGCATCATGCCGGGGCGGGCTGGCTCCACGCCCAGCGTCATGGCTGGCGGGCCGTCCATGATGATGTTGATCCACAGCAAATGGATGGCGGAAAACGGTGCTGGCCAGCCGAGCAGCGTGGCGGTGAGCACGGTCAGGATCGCGCCAATGTTGGTCGATAACTGGAATCGCACAAATTTGACGATGTTGTCATAAATCACCCGGCCTTCTTCGACGGCACGCACGATGGTGGCGAAGTTGTCGTCAGTGAGCACCAGGGTGGCGGCCTCGCGGGTCACGGCGGTCCCGGTAATGCCCATCGCCACGCCGATGTCGGCGGCCTTCAGCGCCGGGGCATCATTGACCCCGTCGCCGGTCATCGCGACAACCTGGCCCACTGCCTTCAGGGCGCGCACGATGCGCACCTTGTGTGCGGGCGAGACGCGGGCAAATACGGCGATGTCGTTGACCCGGGCGGCGAATGCCGCATCTTCCATGGCGTCAAGCTCGGCGCCGCTGACAACCTGGCCTGTCAGGCCGAGTTCGCGCGCAATGGCAGCGGCAGTGGCCTGGTGGTCGCCGGTGATCATCTTGACCTGAATGCCAGCCTGGTGGCACAGCGCGATGGCGGCTTTTGCCTGCGCGCGCGGTGGATCCATCAGGCCAGCCAGACCGATAAAAGTCCAGTCGCTGGCCCAGGTCATCAAGTCCCCCGCCGGGTCGAAATCTGTTGCGGGAATGCTTCGGCGCGCCACCGCTAGCAAGCGCAGCGCCTGGTCGGCCAGCGCTTCGTTCTCGCGTTCAATCAGGCGGCGGTCGGCCGCGTCCATGACCTGCACACCACTTTCGGCGAGCCAGTGGCCAGATCGCCCAAGCAGCACATCCGGCGCACCCTTGATGAGCATTTCCACGGTTTCTCCGGACCGATGGAAGGTGGCCATGAATTTGTGCGTCGAGTCGAACGGGATTTCTGCCAGGCGCGGCAGGCGCTGCTGTTGGGCTTCAGGATCGAGGCCACCTTTTTGTGCCAGCACCCACAGCGCGCCTTCGGTCGGGTCGCCAATCAGGCAGCCGTCGCGAACCCGCGAGTCGGTGCATAACACCATCGGCAGCAGCAGCGCTTGCAGCTCAGCCGCTGGTACGCCCGTGATGGCCCCATCCGCCGAATAGCCCTCGCCGCTGACCGAAAAACCCTGCCCGGCAAACCAGCCAGCCCGGGCGGTCATCTGGTTCATGGTCAAGGTGCCGGTCTTGTCGGAGCAGATCACCGTGGTCGAGCCCAGTGTTTCGACCGCCGACAGCTTCTTGAGAATGGCCTGATTCTTGGCCATGCGCCACATACCGACGGCAAGGGTGACGGTCACCACCGCCGGCAGACCCTCGGGAATGGCGGCAACCGCCAGCGCCACAGCGGTCATCGCCGCCTCAGTCAAGGGCTGGCCGCGCAGGTAATCGACAAGAAAAATGATCGCCACCACAAAGCCGGCGATGGCGGCAAGTCTCTTGCCCAGCGTATCAAGCTGGCGTTGCAGCGGGCTTTCCGCTTCTTCGGCGCTGGCAATCATGCCGGCCAGTTTGCCCATTTCGGTGTTCATGCCGGTTTCGGTGACCAGCAATTCGGCCCGGCCCCGCGTGATCACCGTGTTCATGAACAGCAGATTCAGGCGGTCGCCCAGGGGCAGGTTGTCGCCGTCCTGCGCCAGCAGGTTCTTTCCGGCAGCCTGCGACTCGCCGGTCAGCGCGGCTTCATCGGCCTCCAGATTGTGGGCGGCCAGCAGCCGGCCGTCAGCCGGCACCCGGTCACCGGCTTCGAGCAGCACGATGTCACCCGGCACCAGTTGGCTGGCATCAATGTCCGCGACCAAGCCGTCACGCCGCACCCTGGCATGCGCTGCCAGCATTCCCTTGAGTGCCGCCAGGGTGCGCTCGGCCCGATGCTCTTGCCAGAACCCGAGACCGGCATTGAGCAGCACGACGACCAGAATCACC
>CAIQOO010000069.1 GCA_903873485.1 uncultured beta proteobacterium
AGCGTAGCGTAATCCAGGCTGTGCAGCCACTCGTCGGGGATAAAACCCAAGATCAAATCGCGCACCAGTTCGGGTGTCGAAAAGAGCAGCCGGTACGAAGCATCATCGTCTTGGTGGGTCATGCCGGGAATTTTAGTCAGGGGCTGTGCGGCCTTGATTGACCTTGAACAGTCGTGTCGTCAAACAGCCCATGCAAAGGCAATGCCTTCAGACATCCTCGGCATGAACCCAGCCCGTGGGATTGGGCTGCTATCATGCCCGGCAAAAGCCAAAATTCAACTATCTGCCAAGGGATATTGATGACGACCGCAAACCCATCTGATCTGCCAGCGGCAAGACAGCCGCACAGCCACGGTCAAAGCATCGTCGGCGCGGTGCCTGATCCCGACTGAGAACCCGCCATGAACTTCAGCGTCTTGCAAAAGTGTTCCCTCAAGGTAAAAATCACGCTTTTCACACTGCTGATATTCATGGTCAGCATCTGGACGCTGGCGTTTTACCTCAGTCAGATGCTGCGCGAAGACATGCAGCGTGTGTTGGGCGAGCAGCAGTTTTCGGTGGTATCTTTGGTCGCCGCCGATATCGACCGGGATCTGAGTGACCGCTTGCAGGCGCTCGAGAAGGTGGCCGCGTTGATCACCCCGGCCCTGCTGGCTGACAGTAGCGCCCTGCAGGGCATGCTGGAAAACCGCGTCATTCTCGAAACGCTGTTCAATGGTGGTGTCACTGTCCTGGCCATCAATGGCACAGCAGTTGCCGATACGCCCCGTTCCAACGGACGTATCGGAATCAATTTCAGCAACATTGACTATGTCGCGGCCAATCTCAGGCAAGGCCTGGCCATGGTTGGCAAGCCGATCATCGGCCCGGTGTTGAAGGCGCCGGTGTTTGGCATGGGTGTGCCAATACGCGATGCTCAAGGCCAGGTGATCGGCGCCCTGTCCGGGGTTACCAGCCTGGGATCACCGAATTTTCTGGACCGCATTGCGCAAAACACTTACGGCAAGACCGGTGGCTACCTGCTGGTGGCCCCCCAGTACCGGCTGGTGGTGACCGCCACCGACAAGCGGCGCATCATGGAGCAACTCCCGGCGGCCGGGGTCAGTCCGCTGCTCGACCGCCTCATTCAGGGCTACCAGGGGTCGCAGGTATTCGTCAATCCGCTGGGCGTGGAAGTGCTGGTTTCGACCCGGCAGATTGCCACGGCAGGCTGGTATCTGGCTGCCCTGTTGCCAACCGATGAAGCCTTTGCCCCGATTCGGGCGATGCAGCAGCGCATGCTGCTGGCTACCATCGTGCTGACCCTGCTGGCCGGGTGTGTGATCTGGTGGATGTTGCGTCGGCAACTCGCACCGCTGCTGGTGGCGGTAAAAACGCTCGCCACCCAGTCGCCAACAAACCAGCCGCTAGCAGCCTTGCCGATTGCCTATCCGGACGAAATCGGCACCCTGATTGGCAGCTTCAATCGTCTGCTGCACACCCTGGGCCAGCGCGAGGCGGCACTGCAAAGCAGCGAGGCGCGTTACCGCTCCATCCTCAGTGCCTCGCCTGACGACATCACCATCACCGATCTGGAAGGCCGAATCCAGATGATTTCACCCGCTGGATTGGTCATGTTCGGTTGCCAGTGCGAGCGCGACATCGTCGGACACCTGATGACTGATTTTCTGGCACCCGAGGAGCACGCCCGGGCGGCATCCAATATCGCGCTGATGCTTCAGGGCATCCTGACCGGGCCCGCCGAGTACCGGGGACTGCGGCTTGATGCCAGCAGCTTTTACATGGAAGTCAATGCCGATTTCATCCGCAATGCCAGCGCCGAGCCGACCCACCTGGTGTTTGTGGCCCGCGACATCACCCGGCGCCGGCGGGCCGAAGAAGCGCTGGCAGCGAGCGAGATGCGTTTTCGCAAGCTGCTGCAAGATGTCCCCTCGGTGGCGGTTCAGGGCTATCTGGCCGACGGCACCACCTGCTACTGGAACCTGGCCTCGGAACAGCTTTACGGCTACAGCCAAGCCGAGGCGCTGGGCCGCAACCTGCTTGAACTGATCATTCCGCCGGAGATGCACACTGGTGTGCAGCAGGCCATGCGAACCATGTTTGCCACCGGGGAGCCGATCCCGGCCGGGGAACTCGCGCTGATGCGCAAGGACGGCTCCCTTGTCAGCGTGTTTTCCAGCCACGTCCATGTCCACATACCCGGACAAGCACCCGAAATGTTCTGCCTGGACATTGACCTGACCGAGCGCAAACAGGCCGAAGACATGCTTCGCCTGGCCGCTGGCGTTTTTGTTCATTCGCGCGAGGGCATCATGATCACCCGGCCCGACGGCGCGATCATCGATGTCAATCAGGCCTTTACCCGCATTACCGGTTATGCCCGCGACGAAGTCCTGGGCAAAAATCCGCGCTTGCTCAATTCGGGCCACCATGACGCACAGTACTTTGCCGACATGTGGCGCGAGCTGATCGGGCAGGGCTACTGGAGTGGCGAAATCTGGAATCGGCGCAAGAATGGCGAGGTTTTCATCGAAATGCAGACCATCAGTGCGGTATGCGATGCAGCCGGTGTGGTGCAGCACTATGTCACCTTGTTTACTGACATCACCGCACTCAAGGAGCATGAGCATCAGTTGCACCGCATGGCGCACTTTGATGCGCTGACCGGTCTGCCCAACCGCCTGTTGCTGGCCGACCGGATGCAGCAGGGTCTGGCGCAGGCGGACAGACGCAGCCTGACCCTGGCCGTGGTCTATCTGGACCTGGATGGCTTCAAGGCGGTCAATGACCGTTACGGGCATGAGGTCGGCGACCAGTTGCTCATCGCCCTGGGGCAGCGCATGAAACTGGCGCTGCGCGAGGGCGACACGGTGGCGCGCATCGGCGGTGACGAGTTTGTCGCCGTGCTGGTTGATCTGCCCGAAGTGGCGGACACGCTGCTGCTGCTCAATCGTCTGCTGGAGGCGACCGCCGCGCCGGTGCCGGTAGGCGAGCTGAGCCTGCAAGTTTCAGCCAGCCTGGGCGTCACCTGTTACCCGCAGGCCCAGGAGGTGAATGCCGACACGCTACTGCGGCAAGCCGATCAGGCCATGTATCAGGCCAAAATGACCGGCAAAAACTGCTATCGCTTCTTTGGTGCGCCATGAGTGCATCAAGCTCTCATCATCAGCCGCTGGCTGAGCGCCTGCGCCCGAAAACCCTGGGCGAGGTGGTTGGCCAGCAGCTGTTGCTGGGGGCCGGCATGGCGCTGCGGCTGGCGTTTGAGTCGGGTCAGCCGCATAGTTGCATTCTCTGGGGGCCGCCGGGCACCGGCAAGACCACCATCGCCCGGCTGATGGCCGATGCCTTTGACGCGCAGTTCATCACCATCAGCGCGGTGCTTGGCGGCATCAAGGATATTCGCGAGGCGGTCGAGCTGGCGCTGGTGGCGCGTGACGGGCTGGCGGCGCGCCGCACCATTGTGTTTGTCGATGAAGTACATCGCTTCAACAAAAGCCAGCAAGACGCGTTTTTGCCGCATGTCGAAAGCGGCTTGTTTACCTTCATTGGCGCCACCACCGAAAACCCCTCGTTTGAAGTCAACTCGGCCCTGCTGTCGCGCGCCACCGTTTATGTGCTGCAACCCTTGAGCACCGACGATTTAAAGCAAATAGTGCTCGTAGCCCAAGCGCAGCAAGCGCTGCCAGCTATTGAAAATATAGCAGTTGAGCGCCTGGTCGGGTATGCCGACGGGGATGCCCGGCGCTTGCTCAACACGCTGGAAACCCTGAGTGTCGCCGCCACCCAGGAGCAAGTGGCCGACATCACCGATGCCTGGCTGCTCAAGGTGCTGGGCGAGCGCATGCGCCGCTATGACAAAGGCGGTGAGCAGTTTTATGACACCATTTCGGCGCTGCACAAAAGCGTGCGCGGCAGCGACCCCGATGCCGCCCTGTATTGGCTGGTGCGCATGCTCGATGGTGGTGCCGATCCGCGCTACCTGGCGCGCCGCCTGATCCGCATGGCCAGCGAAGACATTGGCTTGGCCGACCCGCGTGCGCTGCGGCTGGCACTCGATGCCGCCGAAGTTTATGAGCGCCTGGGCACCCCCGAGGGCGAACTGGCGCTGGCCGAGTGTGTGGTGTATCTGGCGGTGGCACCCAAGTCGAATGCGGTCTATCAGGCTTTCAACGCAGCCCGGGCTTTTGTCAAGCAGGACGGCACCCGAGCAGTGCCGCTGCACCTGCGCAATGCGCCAACCAAGCTGATGAAGCAGCTCGACTATGGCAAGGACTACCGCTATGCGCATGACGAAGCCGATGGTTTTGCGGCTGGCGAGCGCTATTTGCCCGATGGCATGGCCGACCCGGAGTTTTATCGCCCGGTCGAGCGCGGCCTGGAGATCAAGATCGCCGACAAGCTGCGTCGCCTGAAACAACGCAACAATCAAGCCCGCTGATGGCTGGCAATTGCTGCTGATGCAAGCTCCGGGCAAGGGTAAACCCGACCAATCCGGTGACCAGCCCAAGAAGGGCCATGACTACAATCGCGTCCACTTGCCCGCCGGGCCAGGTGCTGGCAGGTTTATTGCTTGGAACGAAAAAGTGCGTCAGCGCCAGGGTTGACCAGGCCACTCGTTGGAACCATGGCAGCAGTCGAAAAAATCTCGGCCAAATTCGGAGAAGTTTTTATGGAAACCTTGATACAGCAGATCATCAATGGTCTGGTGTTGGGCAGCATGTATGCCTTGGTGGCGCTGGGCTACACCATGGTCTATGGCATTATTGGCCTGATCAATTTTGCCCACGGCGAGGTGCTGATGGTCGGTGCCTTGACCAGTTGGAGCATCATTGGCCTGATGCAAGAGTCGATGCCCGGCACCCCCGGCTGGATCATTTTGCTGGTTTCCATGGCGATTGCCTGCGTGGTGGCGGCAGCGCTCAATTTTTCCATCGAAAAACTGGCCTATCGCCCGCTGCGCAACAGCCCGCGCTTAGCCCCGCTGATCACTGCCATCGGCATGTCGATCCTGCTGCAAACGCTGGCCATGATCATCTGGAAGCCCAATTACAAGCCCTACCCGAATCTGCTGCCCAGCGAACCATTTGAGATTGGCGGCGCGGTGATTTCGCTCACGCAGATTCTGATTTTGGCGATGACGGCGATGTCGCTGGCAGTGCTGATGTGGCTGGTCAATTACACCCGGCTCGGGCGGGCCATGCGCGCCACCGCAGAAAACCCGCGTGTCGCCGCCCTGATGGGCGTCAAGCCGGACGTGGTGATATCGGCCACTTTTGTGATTGGCGCGGTGCTGGCGGCCATTGCCGGCGTGATGTGGGCGGCCAATTACGGCACGGTGCAGCACACCATGGGCTTTTTGCCGGGCCTCAAGGCATTTACCGCAGCGGTATTTGGCGGCATTGGCAATCTGGGCGGCGCGGTTGTTGGCGGCATTCTGCTGGGGCTGATCGAGTCGCTCGGGGCCGGCTACATCGGCACCATTACCGGTGGCGTGCTGGGCAGCCACTACTCGGACATTTTTGCCTTCATCGTGCTGATCATCGTGCTGACACTGCGCCCCTCGGGTTTGCTGGGTGAGCGGGTGGCAGACCGGGCCTAAGGAGACTGATCGTGAAAAATAAACAAATCATCGTTTTCCTGCTGGCTGCCATCGGTTTGCTGGTGGCTCCGCTGATCTTGCAGGGCTTTGGCAATGCCTGGGTGCGGATTGCCGACATGGCCTTGCTGTATGTGCTGCTGGCGCTGGGGCTCAATATTGTGGTCGGTTACGCCGGCCTGCTGGATTTGGGCTATGTGGCGTTTTTTGCCATTGGCGCCTATATGTATGCGCTGCTGGCCTCGCCGCACCTGACTGAAGCCTTTCCGGCTTTTGCGGCGATGTTCCCTGATGGCCTGCACAGCCCGATCTGGCTGATCATTCCGGCAGCAGCCGGACTGGCGGCACTGTTTGGCGTGCTGCTGGGCGCACCCACCTTGCGGCTGCGCGGCGACTACCTGGCGATTGTGACGCTGGGTTTTGGTGAAATCATCCGGGTGTTTTTGAACAATCTGGACCACCCGGTGAACATCACCAACGGCCCCAAGGGCATGGGCCAGATTGACGCGCTGTCGTTTTTTGGCATGAGTTTTGGCAAGAAGATCGAATTTGCCGGTTTTGAGTTCGCCTCGGTGACGCTGTATTACTACCTGTTTCTGGTGCTGGTGGTGTTTAGCGTGGTCATCTCGCACCGTTTGCAGTTGTCGCGCGTCGGGCGCGCCTGGATGGCGATTCGCGAGGACGAAATTGCCGCCAAGGCGATGGGCATCAACACCCGCAACCTGAAACTGCTGGCATTTGGCATGGGGGCCACCTTTGGCGGCGTATCGGGTGCCATGTTTGCCTCGTTTCAGGGCTTTATTTCGCCCGAGTCGTTCAGCCTGATGGAGTCGGTGATGATTGTCGCCATGGTGGTGCTGGGCGGCATTGGCCACCTGCCCGGCGTGATTCTGGGGGCGGTTGCGCTGTCGGCCCTGCCTGAGGTATTGCGCTATGTGGCCGGCCCGCTGCAGTCGATATCTGGCGGCAGGCTAGATGCCTCGATTTTGCGGCAATTGCTGATTGCACTGGCCATGATTTCCATCATGCTGCTGCGTCCGCGTGGCCTGTGGCCATCACCCGAGCATGGCAAATCCCTGCCAACCACCCGGCCCTGAGCTTGGCGCCTACCAGGAATTCAAAGTTATGACAGACACAGTTCTCAATGTGGCCGGGGTTTCCAAGCGTTTTGGCGGCCTGCAGGCGTTAAGCGATGTCGGCATCCAGATCTTGCGCGGCCAGGTGTATGGCCTGATTGGCCCCAATGGCGCCGGCAAAACCACCTTTTTCAACGTGCTGACCGGCTTGTACGCACCCGACACCGGCCTTTTTGAGCTGGCGGGCAAGCCTTACCAGCCTACCGCAGTGCATGAAGTGGCCAAGGCCGGCATTGCCCGCACCTTTCAGAACATCCGCTTGTTTGCCGAAATGACGGCGCTTGAAAATGTCATGGTCGGTCGTCATGTGCGCACCCATTCCGGCTTGCTCGGTGCGGTGTTTCGCACGCCGGGTTTCAAGGCCGAAGAAGCCGCCATTGCCGCCCGGGCGCATGAGCTGCTGGACTATGTGGGCATTGGCCATCTGGCTGACTTCAAGGCGCGCACCCTGAGCTACGGCGATCAGCGCCGTCTTGAGATCGCCCGCGCGCTGGCCACCGATCCGCAACTGATCGCGCTCGATGAACCGGCCGCCGGCATGAACAGCACCGAAAAAGTGCTGCTGCGCGAGCTGATCGACAAAATCCGCAACGACAACCGCACCATTTTGCTGATTGAGCATGATGTCAAACTGGTGATGGGGTTGTGCGACCGGGTCACGGTGCTGGACTACGGCAAGCAGATCGCCGAGGGCACGCCGGCCGACGTGCAGCGCAACGACAAGGTGATTGAAGCCTATCTGGGAACCAGCGCGCATTAATCAAGTTCAGGACGACGGCCACAAGCCCTGTCCCCAAAGGTAGCATTTATGACAAACGTATTACTGAAAGTCAAAGCCCTCAAGGTGGCCTATGGCGGCATCCAGGCCGTCAAGGGGGTTGACTTTGAGGTGCATGAGGGTGAACTGGTGTCACTGATTGGCTCCAATGGGGCCGGCAAGACCACCACCATGAAAGCCATTACCGGCTCGCTGCCGATCAGCGACGGCGACATCGAATACATGGGCAAGAGCATACGCGGCCAGGGGCCGTGGGACCTGGTCAAGCAGGGTCTGGCGATGGTGCCCGAAGGGCGCGGCATCTTCACCCGCATGACGATTCTGGAAAATCTGCAGATGGGTGCCTATATTCGCAATGACAAGGCCGAGATTGAACGCGACATTGACAAGGTGTTTGGCATTTTTCCGCGCCTTAAAGAGCGCCGGGATCAGTTGGCTGGCACCTTGAGCGGCGGCGAGCAGCAAATGCTGGCGATGGGCCGTGCCCTGATCAGCCGCCCCAAGGTGCTGCTGCTCGACGAGCCGTCGATGGGCCTGGCGCCGATCATGGTGGACAAGATTTTTGAAGTGGTGCGCGAGGTCTATGCACAGGGTGTGACGGTGCTGCTGGTCGAGCAAAACGCCAGCCGTGCGCTGGCCATTGCCGACCGCGGCTATGTGATGGACTCGGGCCTGATCACCATGACCGGTGACGGCAAAACCATGCTGAAAGACCCGAAAGTGCGAGCCGCCTACCTGGGCGAGTAGCCGGCTGGCAGCGCGTTTAGGCCGGGCACAGATCGTCAATCTGCCACCAACTGACATCGTCAATGCCCCGCACCACCTGATACGACTCAACCGCCACACCCAGCAGCACACAGTCTGCCGACTGCAAAAAGGTGGCCAGGTCGGGGTGTTTTTGCAGATGGGCCGCGCGCATGGCCGCCAGGGCGCTGCCGGCAATGTCTTGCACTTTGCCCACGGCGGTGACCACATAGCCATCCTGACCTGCACCAGCCCCCGGCACGGGGCAACCGTTGATCAGCACCGACACCCGGCGGTTTTGCAGCAGATTGCGGTACTTGCAGGTGCTGCGGTAGGTGGCAAAAATCAGTTGCCGTCCAGCGGCGAACGAGGTCACGGCGATCAGGCTGGTGTGCGGCTGCCCGGCGTTTTCAGTTGCCAGCACGGCCAATCCGGTGGTGTCGAGGATGTTCAGGATGCCGTTTCTGGCAGCGCTAAGTTGGTTCATGTCGGGTCAGGCTGGCGGGCCGGGTTGATTGATATCGGTCTGAAGCCATTTGCCCAGTGTGCTGCGCAGCTTGTCCAACGCGATCGGCTTGGTCAGGAAGTCGTTCATGCCGATGCTCAGACAGTGTTGCCGGTCTTCCTCGAAGGCATCGGCGGTCAGGGCAATGATCGGCGTGCGCGGCCGGGCATGCTCTGTCTCCCACTGCCGGATCAGGCCGGTGGCGGTGTAGCCGTCCATCACCGGCATTTGAATATCCATCAGAATCAGGTCAGGACACGCACCCCCGGAAATGGCATCGACCGCCTGCTGGCCATCGGTGACCAGGCTCATGGTCAGGCCAAGCTGGGTCAGCAGCGCTTCCACCACCATGCCGTTGACCGGGTTGTCTTCTACCACCAGCACATGGCCGGCAAACTGGCCCGGCGCGGCGCTGTCATCCGGCCGGCTGGTGTCGATGTTGACGGGGGCTGGCGCGCTGACCGGGGGCGCGGCGGCAATGGCCGCCTGGATATGAAACTGGAATGTGGAACCCTGGCCCGGCGTACTGCTGACAGCCACATCGCCGCCCATCAGTCGCGCTAAGCTGCGCACAATCGACAGGCCCAGCCCGGAGCCGCCAAATTTGCGGGTGGTGGAACTGTCGGCTTGCGAGAACGGCTGAAACAGCAGCGCCAGATTGTCTTGCGAGATACCCGGACCGGTGTCCTTGACCGAGAACGTTAGCGTGGCGCTGTCACCCTGACGCTGCAGTTCGGTGCCTTCAATCTGCACCTGGCCATGTTCGGTGAACTTGATGCTGTTGCCCACCAGGTTGCTGAGCATTTGGCGCACCCGGTGGGCATCCATCAGATAGTGCTGGCCAGGCGGGCCGCGCCAGCACTGCTCAAGCTGCAAATGCCTGGCCTGCGCGGCTTTTGAAAAAAGGGCGTGAATGTCCTCGATGAGTTGCCCTGGTTCAGTCACCGCCAGCTCAAGCTGAATCTTGTCGGCCTCGATCTTGGAGATGTCCAGAATGTCGTTGAGCAGGGTCAGCAGGGTTTGCCCGGACGACAGAATGGTGTTGGCGTAGTGCTGCAGCTCGGCGGGCTTGATGCTGGGCATCAGCAGCATTTGCGCCATGCCCAAAATGCCGTTCATCGGGGTGCGAATCTCATGCGACATGGTGGCCAGAAAGCGGCTTTTGGCGACGTTGGCCACTTCAGCCACGGTTTTGGCCTGGCGCAGTTCTTCGGCCGCTGCGCGTTGCGTCTCCAGGGCGCTCAAGTGGTCGTTGTAACCCTGCACCAGTTGGGCGATCTCGTCGAGTGCGGCGCCAGCGGGCAGCACCGCATGCTGGGCATCGGGGTGGGTGGCGATTTGGCGAAAACCGTCAGACACGGCGCGAATCGGCCCCACCACAGTGCGCCCGAAGTACCAGGCCAACATCAGGACACACAGCAGCGCCAGTGCCACCAGGCCAAAAGTGAGCAGTGCCAGGCGGTTGACCTTTTGCGTCAGTGGCGCGCGCGGGGTGATCACCAGCAGCAGGCTTTGCCAGTGGTCCAGGTGCCCGACTTGCATCAGCATCTCTTCGCCATCGAGCACCAGTTGCGCTACCGGTGCCGGGGCGCGCGCCAATGTCAGCAGCGCCGGCATCAGCGTCCCGCCGACCCGACCAGAATCGGAGTGCAGGGCAACATGGCCGTTGCCGTCAAGCTCCATCAGTTGCGCCCCCGCCGCTAGCGGCGCACCTTCGAGAAAACTGCGCATGATGTCGTTGTTGAGGCTGATCACCAGCACGCCCACCACATCCGACTGGCC
>CAIQOO010000070.1 GCA_903873485.1 uncultured beta proteobacterium
AATTTGTCCACCCTGACCGGCGAGTCCTTGCCCAAGGCGCGCAATGCAGAACCTGACCCGGATGCCGCAGCGTTGCACGCGCGCAACCTGCTGCTGGCTGGCACGCTGGTGGTGGCCGGCCAGTGCCGGGCGGTGGTGTTTGCCACCGGCATGCATTCAGAGTTTGGCAAGATAGCCCATCTGACCCAAACCATCGGGGCCAGCATCTCGCCACTGCAGCGCGAGATTGCCCGCCTGTCGCACCTGGTGGCCTTGCTGGCAAGCGTGCTGGGGCTGGCGTTTTTCTTTGTCGGGCAGGCCATGGGACTGCCGTTCTGGAGCAATCTGCTGTTTGCCATTGGCATCATCGTCGCCAACGTGCCTGAAGGGCTGCTGCCGACCGTGACGCTGTCGCTGGCCATGGCAACCCAGCGCATGGCGCGGCGCAATGCGCTGGTGCGGCATCTGTCGGCGGTCGAAACCCTGGGCAGCACCACGGTGATTTGTTCCGACAAAACCGGCACGCTCACGCAAAACCGCATGCGCGTCAAGCAGGTGTTTGCCGATGGCGCATTGGGCGACCCCTGGGGTACGCTGCCGCCCGAACTGCTGCGGGTGGCTGGAACTTGCCACACGCTGCGCTTTGTCGATGGCAAACCGCTGGGCGACCCGATGGAAAGTGCCTTGTGGGAGCTGGCAGAGCACGCCGGGCTGGCCGCGCCACAGCGCCTGTGGTCATCCGAGATCGCTTTTGATGCCGAGCGCCGCCGCATGTCGGTGGTCGAAGGCACCGGCCAGGCGCGGCAGCTTGACTGCAAGGGCGCGCCCGAAACGGTGCTGCCGCTGTGCACCCAGGTGCTGCTTGCGGGTCAGGTGGTCACACTCGATGCAGCCACCCAGAGCCAGTGGCTCGCCGCCCAGGAAACCATGACCGGGCAAGGCCTGCGGGTGTTGGCGCTGGCTTACAAGGCCTTGGCCAGCGACGAAGCGCCAACCGAGCAAGCGCTGATTTTGTGCGGGCTGGTCGGGCTGGAAGACCCGCCGCGCCCCGAGGTGGCCGCCGCCATGGCGCGCTGCCATACCGCAGGCGTCAAGGTCATCATGGTCACCGGCGACCATCCGCACACGGCGCTGGCGATTGCCCGCGAAATCGGTCTGGTGCGCGGGGCCAGCCCGACGGTGCTGCTGGGCGATATGCTGCCAAAAATGTCGGCGGCACAACTGCAGTTGGCGCTTGATGCGCCCGAAATCATCATTGCGCGCGTCACTGCCGAGCAAAAAATGCTGATCGTGCAGGCGCTGCAGCGCAAGGGCGAAACCGTGGCGGTGACCGGTGACGGGGTCAATGATGCACCGGCGCTCAAGGCGGCCGACATCGGCATCGCCATGGGCCTGTCGGGCACCGATGTGGCCAAAGAGGCGGCCGACATCATCTTGCTTGACGACAACTTTGCCAGCATCGTCAGCGCGATTGAAGAGGGGCGCGCGGTGTTTGAGAACCTGCGCAAGTTCCTGACCTACATCCTGTCGTCCAACGTGCCCGAGCTGGTGCCGTATCTGGCGTTCATGCTGCTGGGCATTCCGCTGCCGCTGACGGTGATTCAGATTCTGGCGGTTGATCTGGGCACCGACATGCTGCCAGCGCTGGCGCTGGGTGCCGAGGCACCGCACCCGGACCTGATGCTGCAGCCGCCACGCGCCCGCCACGAGCGCCTGCTGTCTTGGCGGCTGGTGCTGCGCGCCTATCTGTGGCTGGGCCTGCTCGAAGCCGGCATTGCCATGGCCGCGTTCTACTTTGTGCTGGGCGGCATCGGCTGGCACCCGGGTGACGTGTTGGCCAGCACCGACCCGGCTTACCTGCGCGCCACCACGGCCTGTTTTGCCGGTATCGTGGTGGCACAGATGGTCAATCTGTTTGTCTGCCGCCACCCGCTGCAATCGACGCTGCGCTTTGGCCTGTTTGACAACCCGCTGCTGCTGGCCGGTCTGGCGCTGGAACTGCTGCTGTTGCTGCTGATCATCTATACCCCGCTGGGCAACAGCCTGTTTGGCACGGCCGCGCTGCCGCT